>CAZQOT010000011.1:15371-21509 GCA_964595115.1 uncultured Muribaculaceae bacterium
AGTTCTTCATGAATTTCAAACAATTGAAGGTGTAATTGAAGATGTGACAATGATTATTCTTAATTTAAAGAATGTCGTTGTTAAAAAGAATAGTGATCAAGATATCACGATTAAAGTAAGTGCTAGTGGCGAAGGTGTATTAAAAGCTGGTGATTTAGTGCGTACACCAGACATTGAAATTATAAACCCAGATCAACATATTTTAACTTTGGCAAAAAATGGTAAAATTGATATGGAACTTACAGTTGGAAGAGGCAGAGGCTATGTTAGAGCTGAAGAAAACAAGAAATATTTAACTGAAAAAATTGGTGTTATCGCGATTGATTCACAATATTCGCCAATTGAAAGAGTAAATTATGAAGTTGAAGATGCTCGTGTAGGACAAGATGATAGTTATGACAAATTAGTCCTTGATGTTTGGACAAAGGGATCAGTATTACCTCAAGATGCTATTAAAGGAGCTGCAAGTATTCTAATAACACAATTAGATAAATTAGATGATCCTGAATTTACAGAAACTATTAAAGGATTAATGAAAAAAAGTATGGATGATCCAAGACAAAAAGCACTAGAAATGCCTATTGAAGAATTAGAATTATCAGTTAGAGCATATAACTGCCTAAGAAGAGCAGGTATCAATAATGTACAAGATTTAACTAATAAAACAGAAAATGAAATGCGTAAGATTAGAAATCTTGGTAAGATTTCATTAGAAGAAGTAATAAATAAAGTTAAAGAATTAGGTTTAAACTTTAAAATAGAAGATTAGTAAGGAGGGATATTATGGCTTATCGAAAATTAGGGAGAGATAGTAAACATAGGAGTTCTATGTTAGCTAATCTAACAATAGATTTAATAAAACATGAAAAAATTAAAACAACGGAAGAAAGAGCAAAAGAAGTTCGTAAAATGTTTGATAAGATGATATCTTATGGAAAAGATGGAAGCCTAGTAGCAAGACGTAAGGCAATAGCTTTCTTACATAATGATAGTGAAGTTGCAAAAAAAGTATTTGAGACGCTCGCAAAACGTTATGAAAATAGAGATGGTGGTTATACAAGAATTCTTAAACTTGAGGAAAGAAAGGGAGACGATGCTTTAATCGTTATCCTAGAATTAGTTTAAAAGAAGCAATGCTTCTTTTTTGCTTGTGATTATTTCACATAAGTATTTCAGTATGGTATAATTGAATTAATAAATCAACAATAAATGTTGATAGTTTAAAAAATCAGGTGGTGTTGTATGAAAGCATTAATTACAGGAGCCTCTAGTGGAATTGGGAGAGATATTGCTAAATATTTGAGTAGAATGGGATGTGATCTCATTTTGGTTGCAAGGGATAAGGAATCATTAAAGAATGTGGCAAGTAAATTGAAAGTTGATACTAAAATAATTGCTTTAGATTTATCAATTCCTGAGAATTGTGTCAAACTTTATAATCAAGTAAAAAAAGAAGAGCTTACAATTTTAGTAAATAATGCTGGTTTTGGTACTTTGGGCGAATTTGAAAATATTGATTTAGATAAAGAATTAGAAATGATTGATTTAAATATTAAAGCAGTTCACATTTTAACAAAATTATTTTTGAGGGATATGAAAGAAAAAGATCATGGATATATTTTAAATGTGTCTTCGGCAGCAGCTTTCGGGCCAGGGCCTTTGATGGCTACTTATTATTCAACCAAAGCATATATACTTAGACTTACTACATCTATATATGAAGAACTTAGAAGGGATAAATCAAATGTTGTAATATCAGTTTTGTGCCCAGGACCGGTGGATACTAATTTCAATAAAATAGCTAACATTGAGAACGATATAAAATCATTATCAAGTTCTTATGTAGCAAAATATGCTATTGATAAAATGTTTGAGCGAAAGTTAACGATAATTCCAGGATTTTACATGAAATTTTTATATTTTCTTACTCATTTTGCCCCAACAAAATTAATATTAAAAATAACATATAATATACAAAATAGAAAGAAGAGGTTATAATGATGAACGAAGTTTTAAAATCAAAATATTATGGTCTCATTGAAAATAGGGATTATGCCCATTATGAGATGGTTGGTAATGCCTTAGCAGCTTTAGAAAACAAAATGATTTGTTCAAATAATATAGTTGCTATTCAAGATCTTGTTAATACTATTGCACCTATACAGCAAACAGAGAGTGAAGTGTATGATGAGATAGAAAAGGATATAAATAATGGGATAATAGGAGGAGGCAATAATAATGAATGATTTATCTAACGAAACGAAGGTTGTTAATGAGATACCATGGTACATAATGAATAGGGTAGAATTTGTAAAATGTTTATTAGAAGGAATAACAATACGTCAATTTCCAGATGTAGAATATTATCCAATTCCGTTTCTTTATGATACTTCAAAAATGAAATTTGATATGGGTAATACAAATATAAAGGATGTACATAGATTTATATATAATAAATTAGAAACATTATTGGATAGGGAATTTATGTCTAATTGGACTAATGGCAATAATAATGGTGCGTCTTTTCAAGAAGCTTATAATCTAATTGAATCGAAATATGGAAGAGGGACATTTAATAGTGTTTATGAGGATATTCAAGTAATTCTTTGTAGTGTGTTGGGTTACTCAAATGATGACTTAGCGATAATCCATTCACCTCGTGAAACAATTAGTAATGTTGCAATTAATCAAGATGAAATCACTAGGTCGTTGATTATGTCAAACTTACATGTATGCCAAAAAATGTATGATAAAGAAAAAGCTTTGAGGGACGCTATTGAAGAATTAACGGCTATCACATATGCGAAAGAGGCAAACCATACATCGTTAAAATAAGGTATGAAATACAAAATGATTGTATTTCTTTTTGTTCTGTTTTCTAGTATAATAGAGGCTAGATTTGTGGGGTGAATCGTATGAGTGACATAATTGAAATAAGAAATTTATCGTTCCGCTATCCAAATAAACTTGTTTTTGAAAATTTAAACTTAAATATCCGCGATGGTGAATGGTTAGCAATTGTAGGCCCCAATGGTAGTGGCAAGTCAACATTAATTAGAATATTGGTTGGTCTATTAGAAGCAGATGGAAAAATAATTATCGATAATTTAAATATGATCAAAGAAAATCTTATTGGTATTAGAAAAAAGATTGGTTTAGTTTTTGAAAATACTGATGATTCTTTTGTTGGTGAAACAGTTGCTGATGATATTGCTTTTGCTCTTGAAAATTTAGCATACTCACCAAAACAAATGAAAGAAGTAATCGATGATATAGCAGCAAAATTGAAGATTGAAAACATTTTAGAAAAGGACCCCAAATTATTAAGTGGAGGGGAAAAACAAAAAGTGGCTTTAGCAGCTGCCCTTGTTACTAATCCTAAAATATTAATAATTGATGATGCTTTAGAAATGGTAGATTATGATTCGAAAAAGGAAATATTATCAATTATTAATGATCTACATAAAGAGAAAAAAATAACTATTATCACGGTTACTCATAATTTGGAGGAAACATATAATGCTGATAGAATGATGGTTGTTAATAATGGGAAAATATTAATAGATGGTCCAGTTAAAGATGTTTTATTAGAAGACAAAATCTTCAATCGCATTGGAATCGAAGTTCCTTTTATGATTGATTTATCAATAAAATTAAAATTATATGGCATTCTTGATTGTGTCATAATTGATATGGATGAGATGGTGAATGCATTATGGAAATAAAATTAAAAGATGTAGGTTATATTTATAATGAAGGGACACCGTTTAGTAATAAGGCTTTAGAGGATATTAATTTAAATCTTAACGAAGAAAAAATAATAGGCATTATTGGGAAATCTGGTAGTGGAAAGACAACATTAGTACAATTACTTAATGGTTTGTTTGTTCCTAGTAAGGGAAGCATACAAGTAGGCGATTTTACTATAAAGAAAGGCATGAAATTGGGTAATATAAATGATTTGAGGCGTAAGGTTGGTTTGGTCTTTCAGTTTCCCGAAGAGCAATTTTTTAATCCTACTGTTAAAGATGAAATATCTTTTGCCTTAAAATATTTTAAATATAAGAATGAGCGTATCAACAAACAAGTATCTGATGCCTTAACAATGGTTGGATTAGATAATGAATATTTAAGTAGAAATGTCTTTAATCTTAGCGGAGGAGAAAAAAGAAAAATCGCTATCGCATCTATTCTTGTCTTTAATCCTAAGATTGTTATTTTGGACGAGCCCACCGTTGGTTTAGATTATAAAAGTAAAAAAAGAATGATGGATTTAATTAAAAAATTAAAAGAAAGATATAATAAAACGGTTATTATTGTAAGTCATGATATAGATATGTTAAATGTTATAGCTGATGATATAGTTGTAATGAATGAGGGGACAGTCATGATGAGTGGAAATAAGAATGAAGTTTTTAAAAACACCTCATTATTTCATGAAATAGGACTAAGACTACCTAAAATAGTAGAGTTCACGGGGAAAACTGCTAAAAAGGGCATTATCTTAGGCAAACACACTGATATAATGGATTTAATGAAGGATATATATCGCAATGTATAATACAATGATTGGTAAGTATATCCCCGTTAATTCAATAATTCATAATATGAATGCTATCAGTAAAATAGTTTGCTTAATACTATTTTTAATAATGCTTTTTATCGATGATATTATCTTGCTTGTTCTTTTAACTTGTTTAACAACAATTATGATGATATCATCTAAAGTTCCATTAAAATTGTATTTAAGAAGTGTCAGTAGTTTAAAAGTACTTATTATATTTATGGTTGTTATTAATTTTATTTTTCAAGGTTCTTGGTACATTATTATAACTGCTATTGTTAAGATAATTTTAGCTCTTATTTATACAATGATATTGACATATACAACATCAAAAAGTGAAATAACTTATGGCCTTGAAAAAGTGTTTTATCCGTTAAAAATATTTAGAGTTCCTGTAAAGCAATTGTCACTATCCTTAACTTTGGCTTTACGATTCATCCCTGCTATTTTCGAACAAACAGAGAAGATAATGAAGTCACAAGCTAGTAGAGGTATTGATTTTAATCATAGTAATTTAAGAGGAAAGATTGTAGCTATCTCATCAATGATGGTACCAATGTTTATTTTGGCTTCAAGAAAGTCAGATGTAGTAGCAGATGCGATGGAAGTTAGATTGTATGATAATTCAGTTAATCGTACTAATTATCGTTTTAGCAAATGGAGAGGTTTTGATGATAACGTCGTGCTTTTACATTTTGGAATTTTGTTATACTTTATACTTAGAATGATTTGGCAAGTGGTGATAAAATGAAAAGATATCTTATAAGTTTTGCATATGATGCTACTAATTATCATGGTTATCAAAAACAACCAAAATTAAAAACCGTTCAAGAAATCATTGAAAATGCTTTGATGAAGATTAACAATAATCATAAAGTTGTTATTCACTCTGCTAGTCGAACCGATAAGGGAGTACATGCTTTGAACCAAAAAGCACATTTCGATTTAAATATTAATATTAGTTGTTACAAATTAAAAAGAGCAATCAATAGCAACTTGCCAAAAGATATACATGTAAACGATGTAAAAGAAGTTGACAATGAATTTCATGCTAGATATAGAGCAATTAAAAAAGAATATATGTATATTTTAAATATGGGAGGGTATAATCCAATTGAAAGGAATTATGTTTACCAATATAACAAAGATTTAGATGTTGATAAGATGATGGAAGCAATAAAACAATTTATAGGAGAACATGATTTTACTTCTTTTGTAAGTGCTGAAGAAACAAAAGAAGATAAGATTAGAACTATTTGTGAAGCTTCAATAAAAATTAAAGAGCAAAAAATATATTTTACTTTTATAGGTAATGGTTTTTTGAAATATCAAGTGCGTAACATGGTTGGTACTTTAATAGAAGTTGGTAATGATAAAAGAAACGCAAGCGATATAAAGAAAATATTAGATTTTAAAGATAGAACTAAGGCAGGCAAAACAGCCAAACCAGAAGGATTGTATTTAATTAATGTTTGGTATGATTAAACAAAAGATTGTTCCTTAAACACTTTAATAAGTGTTTTTTTGTCTTATAGGAAAGTTAATTCGACCGAAAAAGAGAACAAAAATAAATA
>CAZQOT010000012.1:0-18446 GCA_964595115.1 uncultured Muribaculaceae bacterium
TATTATATTACTAGATGTTATATTATTCAATTATTATTTAAACACCGACTAGGGTTTCCTATCAGGTATAATAATTAAGATATTCAAATTAATTATTATAATAGGACCATGGGTCAACAATATTTTCTACTACATCAATTTTTTAAAAATAATATTTTTATATCATCACCTATTATCATTATCCATACGTTTATTGATATATCGTATAATTTATGTTATTATAACAAATATCTTTAGGGGGATATATCATGATAAACATTACTGAAAAAATCGTTCAAGAAGATATTAACCAAGCCATTAATATAATAAGGGAAAAGAGTAATAACCCTGATATTTCTTTTGCGTATATAACCTACAGTGATGTTTTTAGTTTTTCAAATGAAAATATGGTAGGTTATTATGATAAATTGAATTTGAAAGATAAAAAGGTATTAACAGTATGTGGTTCTGGGGATCAAGCTCTAAATGCTATTTTATATGGTGCTCAATCTGTTCACACCTTTGATATAAATAGATTAACACAGTATGCTCTTGATTTAAAAAGAGCAACCATTCTAAGTTTAACTTATAATGAGTTCATGAGGTTTTGGCCAGCTGATTGGAATTGGGGTACCCATTTAGAAAAGAGTGTATATGATAGCATTAAACATCATTTATTTATAACATCATTAGATGATGAAAATAACATTATTCATAAAGACAATAGTGGTTTATTTTGGAACACCTTGTTTAATAATTTTAATAAATATGAACTTATGTGCTTATTTCGCGGTATAATTGATTGGTCATATAATTGGTTAAGTGATATAATTCCTTATTTTAATGAAGATAGTTATAGCAAATTAAGAGCAAAACTTATTTTTCAGCACCCAACTTTTATAGAATCATGTCTTACCAAATTACCTTATAATTTAGAAAATAATACATACGATATTATTCTATTATCAAACATATATAGCACTTTAGTGAGTTACTCAAACGCTGAAGAATTAGAAAAGTTTAAAAACCTCATTTTGAGATTATCTAAAAATTTAAATCAAAATGGTCAAATAGCATATGCTTATATGAAAAATTTTAAGACCCATTCTGCTTATTTAAGTAAAAAATCAGAAGTAACAATTGTTAATATGTTTGATCAAGAAGAAAGAGATATTATTTATATTAATGAAGGTGACCAAGAAAAAGATCCCGCAATATTAATATATAAAAAGGCAGCTTGATATATTTTGTTGATGAACGTATATTTGATATAATAAATATAGGTGAAGAATAATGAAAAAACCATCTTTAATCAAACATGATCCAAGGCTAGTTGAATTAATTAAGAAAACCGATCAAAAAACATTAGCTGTTTGGGCTCTTGATTGTGTAGAAAAGTATATGTATTTGATTGAAGATAAATATCCAAATGAATTAAGACCTAAAGAGTCTCTAAATATATTAAAGAAATGGCTTAATGATGAAATATCAATGTGGGAAGCTAGAAAGTATACCTGGCCTACTCTAGCTGCTGCTAGAGAATTAGAATGTACTGATAAGGCAGCTTGTATGATAGCTAGAGCCTGTAGTCATACTTTAGCAACTTGCCATGTCCCTATTCATGCTGAAGGAGCAGCCATATATGTTTGTGCTGCTATATATTATTTAAATCAAGATAAAGAAAACGTAATGGAATTAATGGAAAAAGAACGTAAATGGCAAATCAAGCATTTAACGGATTTATCAAAACATAACTAGCATAATGCTAGCTTTTTTGTTACAATTAAACTAGGAGTGATTTTAATGTTAATAGCATCTATCTTAGCCCCTCTAGCTTCTTTATTATGGGGAATTACTAATCATATTGATAAATATTTGATATCCAAAATAACTAAAAGGGGAAGTTTTAAAGGATTAATAGTATTCACTTCACTTGTTGCAGGATCTATACTTGCTCCAATCTATCTAATAATTAATAAGTTAGATGTTAAGATAGCTTTTTTACCACTAATATTGATTTTTTTGGCAGCCTCTTCATTTCTTTTAGCAATAGGTTTATATTTTAAAGCCTTAAGCAAAAATGAAACATCAATAGTAATTACAATGTTTCAATTAATACCTGTTTTTGGATACATATTAGGATTAATTTTTCTAAAACAATCATTAACCATGAACCAAATTATAGGTGGCCTTATTATAATTATTTCTTCAATTGCAATAACATATGAAGTTGACAAAAATAAGTTTGACAAGAATAAATTAATTTCCCTTATCTTAATGAGTTTGTCTTCTTTTTTTTATGCTGTATACTATCTATTATTTAAACTAACAACTATTGATATAAGTTTTAATGTGATGACTTTTTGGTTCCAATTTAGTCTTATTGTTGACGGTTTATTAATATGTTTACTATTTAAATCATATAGAAAAGATTTTGCTCGTTTATTAATTAATAATGGAAAAAAAGTAGTTGTGTTTAATATTGTTAACGAGATTTTATATTCTATTGCTAATATAATTGTTAATTATGCTATTGTTATTGCGCCAATGGCTTTAGTATTGACTTTGAATGGATTTCAACCTTTTTTTGTCTTCTTAATTGGTGTTATTGGGACAAAATTATTTCCTAAGACATTTAATGAGGATCTCTCAAAAAAAATAGTTGTCCAAAAAGTGATATGTATTTTATTTAGCATTATTGGATTAGCTATTATTTATATTTAAATTAATGATACAATGCATGCGATTATTATAAAAAGGATGTAATAAACCTATTAGATAAGAGGATGATCACACTGTCCCTATAAAAGCTTCTTTCAAGAACTTTAATGCAAAATGTTTCCACCAAATAACAACAGTTCACTTTCAGTGGACTTTTTTTTATGTTTATGATAAAATACGGCTTAAATTGATTTTAACACGAATAATTGCCTTGCCCCTTTGATAAAGGCAAAATATTATAATTAATAGAACAGTTCCGTAAAGGAGGTTTATTATGAGCCATTTTAATGTCGTTACAGTTAAAGATAAAGCCATTCACGAGGTTAGTTTGGAAGATATAAATAAAATTGCTTCTTTAGCAGCTACTTTAAAACCCAAACCATTACCTATAAAAGTATTAGGTTATTACTATGCCCTTACTGAATATATGGAGAAATATCCTTTTATAGAATTTTATGACAGTTATAAATATTTAATTAATGATATAAACGGTCGTTGTATATTGCTTTCAGCTATGGAACTAAGTATTATGGAATATGAGCATAGACAATCTAATATAACCCCTCAAACGATGGATTTATATAATGCTAAACGACTTCAATTTCAAGATGTATTAGACTATAATAATAAAATTTATAAAAAGAAAGCTAGAAAAGCCAAAAACATGTAAACATAATTTTAAGTTAGTTTTAATAACTAACTTTTTTTGTTATAATTAAAATGAGGTGTATTATGAAAGTACCATTAAGATTTCAAATAACAGAGTTTGACTGTGGAACAGTAGCATTAATCAATGCTATAAGTTATTTATTTAATCGTGAAGAAATACCTGCCGAACTAATTAAAGGAATATCTTCGTATACATTAGATTGTTATGATGAAGATGGTAATTTAGGTGAAGCAGGAACTAGTAGAGATGCAATCGAATACTTATGTAGATGGATAACTAATTATTCTAAGACTAAAGATTTTGGTATAAAGTGTGATTATTATGCAGAAAATGAAGTTGATATTGATTTGATAAAGAAAGCCATTAAAAATAAAGGTGTTGTTTTTTTAAGAACATATCAAGATATTGAACATTATGTTATTGTAACCGACATTGATGAAGAAAATGTCTATATTTTCGATTCATATTATTTAGATGAAAATTATTATGATGATGAGAAACATGTAAAAATAGTATTTGATCAACCATTTAAATATAATAGAATTGTTAGTTTAAAAAGATTTGACACTCAAACCAAGAAAGATTTTTCGCTAGGTCCTATCAATAGACGTGAATGTGTTTTAATATTTAGAAAGTAAGTATATATGAAGAGATTAACTGATTTACCTAATATTGGGGAATGTTTAGAAAAACAATTAGAAAAGTTAGATGGCACCATTTAAATAGCAATATAAAAAAAGAGTTAAAAAACTTTTATGAAGAACATAAGATACCAAGTTCAAATTAACTTGGTATTTTAATTATAAATATTCTGATATAATAAATTTGAAAAAATTTAAAAATGTTCTTGACTATCCTGTAAGGGGAGGATATATACTCTTGTTTGATGAGAGATGAGGTGAATATTATGTATAAAATTGGTTTGTTCTCAGAAATAGGAAAAACGACTATCAAAACATTACGTTATTATGATGAAATCGGGTTATTAAAACCTGAACATATTGATGTGGAAAATGGTTATCGTTATTATTCAACAAATCAACTATTCAAATTACATGAAATCATGAGTCTAAAGCAAATTGGTTTTTCGATTGATGAAATATCTTCAATCATTGATGGCCAAAATGTCGATGAAATAATTCTTAATCGTAAAAGAAAGATTGAACAAGACTTAGCCGCTTCTAAAGAACAACTCTCTTTCATCAATCATTATATTTCTCAAATGAAGGAGGAGAAAAAAATGAATTATAATGCCGTTTTAAAAGAATTACCTGAATGTATTGTTTATTCCAAAAGATTTATTGCTCCTAGTTATGATGCTTATTTTGAGCTTATCCCTGCTATTGGAGAGAAAGTAAAAGAAGCTAATCCTAATTTAAAATGTGCCATACCTGAATATTGTTTTATCATTTATCATGATGGAGAGTTTAAAGAACATGATATTGATGTTGAATATCATGAAGCTGTTACCTCTTTTGGGGTTGAGACAGATAGTATAAAATTTAAGAAAATTCCAAGTACAAGTGCAGTATGCGTTTTACATAAGGGACCTTACAATAATTTAGGACAAGCTTACGCCTACATATTTAAGTGGATCGAAGAAAATGGATATACTATTGCGGATAAGCCGCGTGAATGTTATATCGATGGCATCTGGAATAAAGATAGCGAGGAAGATTGGTTGACTGAAATCCAAATTCCTGTTAAAAAAAATTAACAATTCCCGTGTCATATATTACAAGCAATATTTAATGAATTGAATATGCTATGGTATAAAAGGGGGAAATATTATGCCGTACGGATTTGGTGGTTATAACCCTTGTTGCTGTCCTTGCCCTCCATGTGGTGGCTTTGGCAGTGGCTATGGCGGTTATGGTGCTAGTTGGATTTGGATTATAATAGTAATCTTTATCTTATTTTTCTTCTTCCGAGGTTCATGCTTTGGTAGGGTAATATAGCAATCTACATCTAAACAAAAAAATTACCAAAAGGTAATTTTTTTATTGATTATATACTTTTAATTGATGTTGAGCTCTTGTAACTACCACATAATATAAGTTTTTTTCTTCTTCCCTATATTGATTATCAATATTTGTATAAACGATTACTAAGTCAAATTCTAAACCCTTTGATAAGTACGATGGTATAATCACTAAATTATGATTAAAGTTTTCACTTTTCTCAGATAAATAATTCAAATCTTGAAAATCATTTTTTAATGAATTATATAAATATTCAGCTTCTTCATGATTCTTAGTTATGATAGCTATCTTCTTATGTGTTTTTCTACCTTCTTCAATATCTTCTTTTAATTTTCTATAAATATCTTTAGGTTTATCTATACTTACAGGATAGTTATTACTATGTCTAACACTTACAGCATGCTCTAAACCAAGAATCTTATTTGAATATTCAATTATTTCAGGAGATGATCTATATGTCTTATTAAGTTCAATGTATTTTATGTCTCCTAGAATGTCTTTTAACTCATAAAGTGATTTATATTTGTAATATGGATTAATATTTTGATTTATATCTCCAAGAATAGTAAATGAAGCATTAGGAAATATTTTTCTTAAGATAATATATTGTAATTTATTATAATCTTGAGCTTCATCAATAACTACTTGTTTTATGTTAGCACTATATGGAAAATCTTGTAATTTTCCTTGTAAATAGATAAATAATAAACTATCTTCATAATATAAGGTTTCTTGATTAGCAAAACTATTTATTTCACTATCTGATAAAGGTCTTTGATATTTATAAATAAAACTCTTTGATTTAAATAATTCTTTAAACAATGTTATGATATCTTTTGAAATAGTAAAGTTTTGCCATAACATGTTTTCAATTGTTTTACCTACTTTACTATATTTTTTATTCCCTTGATTACACAAATGCTCTGCAATAGTACTCATTCTCTCAAATAAACTTAGTCTAGCATAGCGATTATGAAATAAGTTGTTTAGGTACTCCCTTGAATAATCCAAGATATCTATTGTTACATTATTATTAAAATCAGCTTTATTAAGTAATTCTTCAACATAAATATCTATTATATTGATAAATTCATCTGACATCTTAAATTTAATTAATTCTTTATTTAACTTAGGTTTAGTATGATATCTTTCAATGAAAGATGCAAACGATTCAATTTTCTTGTATTTCTTAATATATTTGATAGCGAAGTCACTGAAGGTTGTATCTAGAGCATTAGCTTCCCCTAATTCAGGCAAGACATTGGAAATATATTCTGAAAATATATTGTTTGGGGAAAAGATTAATATGTTCTTTGATGATAAATTTTCTAGTTTGTATAGAAGAAACGCTATACGATGTAAGGCAACTGATGTTTTACCTGAACCTGCAATTCCTTGTACTACTAAATTTTTACTACTAGTATTTCTTATTATTTCATTTTGTTCCCTTTGGATAGTATTAACAATATTCTTCATCTTATCAGTCGAGACATTAGTTAATACTTCTTGTAAAAATTCATCTGTTACATTGATATCATTATCAAAGATATGTATTAATTTTCCATCTTTTATTTTATATTGTCTTTTCTTGGTTAATAATCCTTTGATTGTTCCTTCTGGAGCCTCATACTTGGCATTCCCTAACTCATAATCATAAAATAAACTTGATATAGGTGCTCTCCAGTCATATATCAAGTTTTCCTCATTTTTAGTTAAGTGCGTAATACCAATGTATACCACACGTTCCTTATTAATATCATCTTCTGTGAAATCAATTCTACCAAAGTAAGGATTAGTTCTTACTTTGTATAGTTTTTTCAAGTACTTTGCTCTTCTCTCAAAGGTTGCAAATTCTTGTTCAGCCATCATTTGGCCCGTTTTAATTTCAACGGCATCCATGGAAGCCATATTCTCCCACATAAACTTTCTAGCTTCCCTTAAATCTACCTCTTCAACCTGTAGATTCTCTCCTAACTTTCCTATCTGTTTATTTAATTCTTCAAGTGTGTCTTTTAAGTAGTGTTTTTCTTCATCTAATATTTCTTTAGATAATGGCATAAAAAACCTCCTTTAAAGCGTAATAAAGTCATTATAGCACAATATGCGACAATTTCAAGTATATATACTAAATTTTTAAAATAAAACCAAAATTGTAAAGCTAACTTGACAAAAAGTAAGCAGCTGAATATAATACAAATGTAAAGTTAATTTTACATGGAGGTGTTGGGTTGAAAAATATATTGGAACATCTAAGATTAAAAAATGGTATCACTCAAGAAGAATTAGCAGAAGCTGTTGGAGTTTCAAGGCAAACAATTATATCAATTGAAAAAGAGCATTATAATCCATCTATCATTTTAGCATTTAAATTATCAAAATATTTTAAAACTAGTATTGAAGAAATGTTTATTTATAAGGAGGAAAAAAATGAAAAATAAAAGAATTATTCCTATTATTTGCATCATTGTTGGAATTATATTAGTATTAATATGCATTGTCGGTAAAAATATTAATATATTTGACACTTATAAATCATTATTTGGTATCTTGTTAGGTATTGGGAGTGGTTTGTTTGGTGGTGGACTCGGGCAATTAGTTAATGTATTGATTGTAAACAAATATCCTGAAGCAAAGAAAAAGAAAGAGATTGAAGAAAACGATGAGAGAAATGTTTATATTAATAATATGGCTAAAGCTAAAGCTTTCAATTTGATGGGTATTGTTTTGCCAATAGTCATATTAATTGGAATATTAATAGATATTAAATTTATAATGACTATCATATTATTGCTTGCTTATTCATTAATTTATGGAATTCAAATATATTTTTTAAATAAATATATAAAAGAGAAATAAACGATTTATTTCTCTTTTATAATTTTCCTTAAATCTTCTATTGCTTTATCCATGTTCATTATTCCATTACCAATTGGGTAATAGATAGGATATACATCATATTCTATATCAGCAATTATCTTTTTATATACTTTCCCTCGGCATTTTGATACGTTGATTGTTTCCCCTAAAAAGATACTACTGACTTGATTACCAAAGGTAAATATTGTTTTAGGTTTTAACATTCTTATTTCCTCATATAATAGATTCAAATATTCACCAAAAACACTATTGGGCAATGGTCTTGCATCCACCTGCGTACACTTCCCCAAGTTAGTAATGAAATATTTGTGCTTACTAACATTCTCATAAACAAAATCTGCAAAGGATTCATCCCAATCATTTGGTTTCTTATTTATTATTTCCTCATAAATATCTTTATCTATTAAATTTACTTTATAGAATAATTTCCATATATTCTTGGTTCCCAGCCAAGGAGAACGTCTCCCTTGCCACGTTTTAAGGGAAGCTATATTGCGACCTGTAGGATTCATGAAAACAAAACAAATATCGGGATTATCTTCGCATCCACCATTATATATTGAATTAAGTTCACTTGCCCCATACTTTAATTGTAGTTCATCATATTTTGTATTTAAATCTTTTAATGTCATTTATCCCACCAACTTAATTATAACAAAAAACTTGATACAGAAATCAAGTTTTTATATATTTAAATCTCTTTTATCATATTCCTTGTATCCAAAAAACATAATCACAGTTATTATAACTATGGTTAGCAATATATAACCCATATTTAAAGCTCCACTTGCCATAAAATCCTTAGCAGCAAAATATTTAAATGGTGTTACAATCGTTAATATCTTAAAAATATTGCTTATATCAATAATTAAAGATAAGATGAAGGTCCCAATTAATATAGCCATCGTTATAGATCCTGTTTTTTTAGGGTTCTTAAGGATTAAGGCTATACCTGCACCAATAACCATAAATAAAGTTTGTAGCAAGAACATTGCTGCCATACACAAAAGAATTTCTTTCATAATATTAGCACTTGTAAGGTCTCTTAAAATAAAGATTGACGCTATATAAATAACTATATTAAGAATAATTATATTAGTTAAACCTGCTAACAATTTTAATGTTATAATCTTCTTTCTTGACACAGGCTTTACCATTAGAAATTCTGTTGTTTTGTCTCTTTCCTCTTTGGCAATAATATTAGCACCAAGCATTGAAGAATGAATAGCACTCATTAATGATATATATAGAAATAAAACCCCAAAATAACCAATTGCTTCAGTTATATTTAGCGATGAAATACCCCATATAGCTTTAATAAAACCCGGCATCTTATCAATAAAATTTATCATGCCTTGAGCTCCATCGGTTGAAGTCATCGATGTAAATTCTTGCATTTCCATAGCTATCATGGCAATTATTGCAAGTGACCATATTATTAACGATTTCAAATTAGCTTTTAATTCCCTTTTAAAAATATTCATATAATCACCCCTATACCGCTGGAATATCTTTCTTTTTATATATTATATAAGTTGCACCCATTGAAACACATATGAAAGCAATCGTTATAATCATATATTTTAATTCATATTGATTTTTTAATAATATCTCTGTTACTTCAAAATATTTAAAAGGCATAAAATATTTTAACTTATCACCTGTAAAAGTACTTAATAAATATATTCCAAAAACAATCCCTAATGATATAGGTAGAGCTGTTTTTATTTTTGGAATAATAACTGATAATATGGTTCCTAAGGCAAAGAATATTAATTGTAAGAAAAAAGTTGCTAATGCTAATAAAAGATATGTATCAAAAGCAAAAGCTTTATCAGCAAAAGATAACAATATTAGATAGAAAACTATTAAATATATAATGTTACTCAAAGTAATGAGGGTTAAGGATGGTAATATTTTAGAAGTTACAACTTTTATACGTGTGATAGGTTTTGTTAATAAGAAATCAGCTGTCCTTTCTCTTATTTCTCTAGATAAATTTGATAAACCCATAATCATGGCTTGAATAGATGCACATATATAAACAAAAGTCATCATAAAAGCAAAGTAACCAAGAATAGTACTCATAGTATCAGGATTAAGACCAAAAGCTATTCTCATAGCTTCCGGTAGATTATTTAAAATAGCCGTAAAATCATCCATTTCTTTGCTAAATGTTGGATAAAAGGCCGTTAAAAATAAAGTTAACCCTATGATAGAAAGTAACCATATTAAAGCATTTTTATATGTTGCTTTTAATTCATGGAGATAGATATTCATATCTAATCCTCCTTATTGTAATAATGTAAGAATATTTCCTCAAGATCAGGCTCGTCAATCCAAATATTATTAACCTTTATTTTAGTTATTTTAGATAAGATTTCATTTATATCTCCTCTATAAATAAAACTATGTACATTTCTGTTAATTTTTAAATCACTTACGCCATCTATTCTAAAATAGTTTTCATCAACCTTATCCCTAACATTTATCTTAAACCGTTTATAATTATCTTCATTGATATCACTCATCTTTTCAACTTTGATAATTCGTCCTTCTTTGATGATGGCAATGCGATCACATATTTTTTGAACTTCACTTAAGACATGTGATGAGAAAAAGATTGTCATCCCTTTTCTATTTTCTTTGCGTAGTAAATCAAAGAATTTTTGTTGAATTAATGGGTCTAACCCTCCTGTTGGTTCATCTAATATTAAAAGTTTTGGTTCATGAAGTAAGGCCTGTACAATCCCAACTTTTTTCTTATTACCATACGATAGTTCATTTATTTTTCTTGTTAAATCCAAATCCATTATTTTAGCTAGTTCTTTAATACGATTAGAACAATCTTTTTTATAAAAAGAAGCTGAATAATTTAGTAAGTCTATAACTTTCATGTCATCATAATAAAATACTTCAGATGGTAGATATCCAACTTCACTCATTATTTGAGGTGAATCTTTAACACAATCCTTACCAAATATTTTAGCTTCTCCACTTGTTGGATGAATTAATTCTAGAAGGGTTCTAATAGTTGTGCTTTTACCAGATCCATTAGGTCCAATAAAGCCAAATATTTCTCCTTCTTTAACATCCAAGCTTACATCAATTATCCCTCTAGCTTTTCCATAATATTTGGTTAAATTTCTAATCTCAATAACATTCATAAACTACTCTCCTAACTCAATCCTATTCATACCTTACTTATTATATTATAATACTAACTACTATAGTATTCAACACAATAAAAAAAGAGGATTATCCCCTTTATTGATTCTTAATTATATATCCCTTCTCAAGTACTGATTGTATTAATGGAGCCTTATATTTTAATTCTGGTTTTTCTGTTTCTACCGCTTCTACTATTTTGTCCACAATACTTTTTAAGGTTTCACTGGTAAGTAAATTTACCTTCATTTGTTCTTTATTGTAAATTTTTTCTCTAATCTTGCTGAACATTGAATTATCATCATCATATTTATTATCCATCATTACTTCATTGAAACCTGTTTTGTAAAAACCTGGTTCTATAATAACAACTTTAACATTAGATTCTAATTCCTTTAATTCTTGACTTAAGGCCATTGAAATATTGGTTATTGCTGCTTTAGTAGAAGAATAAATCCCTAACCAGGGAAATGGCATTTCGCCTATCATTGAAGAAATCATGATAATTCTTCCTTTATCATGATCAACCATTTTTCTTAAATAAAGTTGTGTCATAGCTATCGTTCCAAAGACATTAACTTCATAGTTTTCTCTAATCTTTTCCATACTAGCTTCTACTATTGATCCACCCATTCCAATAGCAGCATTATTAATTAAAACATCAATATCTAAATCTTTAACTTTGTTACGATCTTCTTCACTAGTAATATCCAGCTTCATTAATTCCACGTTTTTATCTTTTAATTTTTCCTCTTCCATTAAACTTTCTAATTGCTCATCAGTGTGAACTGTTAGATATACAAAATGGCCTTTATTTAATAGCTCTAAAGCAGTTGCATATCCAATACCACTTCTAGCACCTGTTATTAATATCTTCATTATAATCACCCTTAATAGTATCTAGCATTAATACTTATTTATTCCTTATACTAAATGAGGCTTATCTATTAAAATAAATTGGTCATCTTTCAATTCTAAGTGAGTTTCTATTACTCCTAAGATATCAGCATTATAATACCCTATTATTCTTTGAATTACATCTATATTATAATGACCTTTATTTGAATTATATATGGGTCTAATTGTGATTATTGGAGATACATACCCATTAAGAGGTTTTATTAAATTACCATTATCATATATTTGATTTAAATATTTTTTATCACGTATATTTATATTAAATTTAGTATCATCAAATCTACTGATTACATCAACTTTATAATTATCTTTATATATAACATCATATTTATATTTTTGATTAAATTTATTATAATCAAACAATAATTTTTCTTGATTGTTTAGATATGAATAAATATAGTTATAATTTTCTAACCCTGTATTACCTGATTCAATTGATATGAATATGTCATCTACTTTATTGCCACTAAAATCACCTAAAAAAAGATTAGGATTATAACCTTTATTGGTATCTAAAGTTATTTCACTTAATTTATCTGTCATACCATCTTTTATTACAACCGAAATATCATTTATTACAAGAGTTTCATTTCTACTTCCTACAATATAAACAGTATCAATAATCCCATCACCATTGACATCTCCTTTTTTAATATCAAAAATAGTTTTTGACAATTGACGATAATAATCCATAATATCACTCCTAAATCATAATATTATATGATTACTATCATAAAAAAAACTACTGTTTGGTAGTCCTTTTACTTTTATATATGTATATAACTGTCATAATTAAGCCTCCGAGAATTGCAGCAATCATATCCGTCATAGTATCAACTAATCCTTTTTGGAATTCTCTCCCTATTATAAAATCAGAGGTAAATTCAAACACTTCCCATAAAGCTGCTATTGATATATTAAAAGAGTTCATAAATAATAAACGAATACTAAGGCGATTATCTCTAACTTTAAACAAAGATTGGTACACCCTAATAAATAACCATGATATTAAAATACCGGAGGTAAAATGAGTAAATTTATCATAAAATAATACTTTAGCATAATAATCACCTATGGTTCCTAAAACAGCACTAAAAAAATAAAAAGTAAACGCAACGGCCTTAATACTTTCAGACAATTTTCTTTTGGCTCTTTTGTTGATTATATGAGCAAAAAAAGGAACAATAGATATCAAAATACTGGATACTATCAATAAATAATCTTTATCCCTTAAATATATTACAGTATAAATATTACATATTACAAATGATAATACTATAATTATATAGTTGTAATATGTTAAAAATTTAGTATCTCTTTTTAACATAATTCACCTCTTTATTATATATTTATTATACCACTATTATATCTTTTTATCTTTTTAAAATTAAAAGGGAGATTACCTCCCTCATTTTATTAGCAGCATTGAATTATAATTACTAAAAGGATAAATAATACTAATACGAATGCTTCTGTAAAGCCTCTTCCGCCTCCTGGCATGTTATCCCTCCTTTACATGTTACAATATAATTTATTAATTTTTTTTATTAAGAGTTATAGCATTAACCTTAAATCATTTAAATAATCTATATAACTTAACGTTGAATAACATAATTTAATCAAGGCAAAATAATAATGTACGCTTATATATGGGGAGGTATGCTCAATGAGTAATAGAAAAAGTATAATGAGTGAAAACCTAAAATACGAAATAGCTAATGAACTTGGTGTTCTAAACACTGTTAAAAATGAAGGTTGGGGCTCTGTTTCCTCACGCCAATGTGGCAATATGGTTACTAAAGCAATTGAAATTGCTAATAGGAGTTTAAAGTAATAAAAAGCGTACAAAAAACAGGGATAATCCCTGTTTATTTTTGTGCGTTTTTAACAACATATAAATATATGGCCCCTAAAAAAATATTTGGTAATACTAAGGCAATTGTTAATAAATGCCTTGGCATCTTTCTCTCATTAGATTCTAAACATTCATAAACATATTTTACTATATTTTTTCTATCCATAATTCTTATTATATCTCGCTCTTTTAATTGCTTTTCAAATATTGTTTTATCAACCTTAGTTACTTTAGATAGCTTATCATGTAAAAGATTATTAAATCTATTTATATCATAAATATAAGAATCCTCTATTTTAAATATTTTACCTAATTTTTCAATTATCATGGTTAAATCCTTAGCCTGTAACTTTTGTTCGTAATTGGTTAATTTCAGCAAATTTGAAACTATTTTTCTATTTTCTTTTTCAAGAGTATTTGCTAATACTAGTTTATAGGTATTTGCATATTTCATAAAATTTTTATTTAAATGTCCACGTTTGAAAGTATATTTATTACCATCCAAGTAGCCAAATGTTTTCATTGTGTCATTATAACCTAATCGAATTCCTCTTCTGGCAAAATCTTTATTAAACAATAAGACCGAACCTAAATTATTACGCGGGGTAATATAAGTGATTTTTACATTTCTGTGATTGAAAGGTCTTTTCAATCCAAATATTCCAATATCAACCGCTATTATTTCAGTTGCCCCCATTTCTATTGCTAAATTAAAGGGGAGATTGTCATAATAACCACCATCAACATAATTACAATTATCTATATTTTTCTTTTTAAAAGCCGGAAAAAGAGTTGCTGAAGCAACCAAATAATCTTTTAATTTACCAACAGGAATATCATCTATTGTTAATTGCAGGGGTTTAAAGCCTGGCATTTTGCATGTTACAAGTCCAAATTTAATATGGGATTTACGAGCTTTATTTTCGTTTAGTACTTTATCAATAGTTGATTCTAGATTTGTGACATCCATTCCTCTATTCTTTAAAGTTGCATTAACATATTTTTTATATATGGCTTTCTTCCCATGAGATGTGTTGCAATCATAACACATTTCTTCTTTAAAGACTAATTTGAAACTTAAATTATGCCAAAACCAAATACCCCTAAAGAAAGTGTTTTGGGCCATTAATACACCATTTAAGGCTCCAACTGACGTCCCTGTTACGATGTCATATTTGATGTGTAATTTACGTAGAGCTTTCCATACCCCAATTTGATATGAACCTCTAGCTCCGCCTCCTGATAAAACTATTGCCCTTTTCATTATCATCATCCTTATAAATTATTCTATTTTCTTAAAACGTTCAACTCCAAAAGTACGTAAAAGATAACTTTCAAAACATGCTATTATTACTAATATTATTATAATGGCTGTAACAACAATATTAAAATCAAGATATTCACTAATACTTGTATAAATACTAGTCAATCCCATAATAACAGCCATAGGTCCTAGTACACAAATCATAACACTTAGACTTCTTTTTACAACCGCTGTATCGTTAATAGCGTCCATTTTAGGAAATTTTAAATTAACAAGTAGTCCAAACTCCGCTGATACTAAAGCAGCAATAAGAGCCAATAATATAAGAGTTACTAACTGTATAAGACTTAATCCCACCGTAAAATACATAATAATCAACGATGTAATAACAAAAGGTAATACTAATGCCATGTTAAGAGCTATCTTGCCTTTAAAGATTTGAAGAGGATTAACTGGCAAATTTTTTAATATCCAAAAATTTTTACCTTCAAGTGAGATTGAGGCTGAAGTTGTATTCGATAGAAATACAACCAGCAAAATAACTGGAACTAATAACATGAAAATATTACTACCACCACCGATATTGATAGTCATTAATATTTGATCTATATCATAGAAAATACTAGCTAATGCTCCTATCAATAACAGAACAATACCAGTAGAAGTATTAAAGACATAGATAGGGGATGAAAAAAACCTCTTAATTTCCTTATAAAATAATATTTTACCTACTGATTTAGTAGTTAAATTCTTAACATCGTAATTAGATTTAGTACGATTTTCTTGTAGCTTGGCAATAATCTTCTTAAAATTAATACTCAATAGATAAGTAAATATGGTAAATAAACTAACATTAATTAAAATATATAATATAAGTGATGAAAGGCTATTCTCATTAAATATCCTTCCTACAAGATATACTGGATAAAAACCATATTTTAATACCTGTTCAAAATTATTTATGTTATTGGCGATATAATTAATTATGTCGTTCATCCTTCCCGTGGCATAGTAAATTAAAAACACCATTGCAAACGATATAATAATTTCAAACCAATTCTTAGCATTACTTTTAGATGTAAAATATGCTATTACGCTCCCTATAATACTTGCTAAAATAGTAGGAACAACAGGTAAGAAAAGAAGTACAATAAAAGCATATATATAATAAGTGATTGTCACATCAACATTATTAGCATAAGCAATAAAAGCCGGAATCATAACAAATAAAGATGTTATAAGGTTCCATACAGTTATGTAAGTAATTCTACTTGCTAAAATAGTCGTTGGTTTAATAGGCATTGATAACAACAAATCATTATCATTAGAGTTAAACATACTATTTTTTGCATTATAAATCGAAAACATAAAAGCAGCAAAGGAAGCCCCTACAAAAAATATTACAAGCATATATGATATCATTTGATATTTTACCAACATATCAACCATGCCCACAGCGCCATTATAAAATGTTATAAACAGTGAAAAAATAACATAGCAAGCTAAAATGACATATAAAATTAGTTTATATTTGTTGGTCATAAATAATTTTTTGATATTATAGGTATTAGTGATTCTTGCTTTTAAAAGTAACAATAAATTTTTCATTCAGCATTCAACCCCAAAAAGACTGATTCTAAATCTTTATCACCTTTAATTTCAGATACCGTCCCATACTTAATTAACTTACCTTGTTTGATGATACCAACCTTATCACATAATTTTTCTACCACTTCAAGAACATGAGAAGAGAAAAACATAGACGCTCCATCATCACATAATTCTTTCATAATTTTTTTCAATGCAAAACTTGATTTAGGATCTAATCCTACAAATGGTTCGTCCATAATAATTAATTTTGGTTTATGAATTAAAGCTGCTATGATTACTAATTTTTGTTTCATACCATGAGAATAAGTAGATATTAGGTCCCCTAAATTTTGCATTATTTCAAAAGTTGTAGCATATTTTTTTATTAATTCTTCTTTTTCTTTAGCTTCAACTTGATAAATATCGGCCACAAAATTAAGATATCCTATACCAGTAAAAGAAGTATAAATATCAGGATTATCAGGAATATAAGCCATTTTCTTTTTACATTTAATAGGATTCTCTTTAATGGATATTCCATCAATTAAAATATCTCCTTCATCAATTTCATTAATACCAACAATAGCTTTAATAGTTGTTGTTTTACCTGCTCCGTTATGTCCGATAAAGCCAAATATTTCACCTTTCTTTATGTGCAAATTCAAATCATCAACTGCTTTTTTATCACTATTACTATAAGTTTTTGAAAATTTAACTATCTTTAGCATAATCTCACCTCTAATTAATTATAGCACAACTCCACACAGTTTATTAATTCATAACAAAAAGTCTTTTTACCTAGTAAAAAAACTCTTTCGTATAAATTAATAATTATTTAACTAAAGCTCCGCTCCCGCTATCAAAACGATACGATAGCCCATGTCTGTCCAGAGCGAGTAATGATTGCTACAGAAAGTGAACACACCCGAACCACTCCCATGTTCACTGAGTGCGCTACGAATGAGCCATGGAGAATCAGCGGTAAAGTAGAAATCATAAAAATCATCATACCACCCAGCCACTTCATAAGTAGCATCTCCTTTAATATACCCTTCTTCTAGTGATGTTGTTAAATATCTGTCATAATACTTTGCATCAATAGTTAAATTTTCATACTGAGAGTTATATGGTCCTGTACTTGGACAAGAGTCAGGTTCATAATCAACGCTAAATCCGCTACAATCTCTTATTCCTGATAAAACATTAGGTTTGTACACGGCCATAACCTGATCCCATGTACCACCAGACATATCATATATTCCATATATTGTACCAGTTGTGCTAGCTCCATAAGCTAAGTTTAACCTGTTGCTATTTAATTTACTTCCTACACTTTCTCCAGTAGCGAGAGTGAAATTATTTGTTGCATTACATGCTACATTATTTGTTTTTATTATCCCATCATAGGTAAAACATCCTGCT
>CAZQOT010000013.1:0-18364 GCA_964595115.1 uncultured Muribaculaceae bacterium
TGAATATGATGCTTTTTGGAATGCAGATGGAGCATATGATTATGTGTTGAATCTTTCTGCATTGAAACATGTACGCAGCGAAAAAGACCCCTACACGATGATGCGTATGATAGATGTGAACATCTTCAATACAGTTAAGACCATTCAACAATCAATTGATAAAGGTGTGAAAAAGTACTTTTGTGTATCTACCGACAAAGCAGCCAATCCTGCCAATATGATGGGTGCATCAAAACGAATTATGGAAATGTACTTGATGCAGTTGAGCGAAAAGATAGATATCTCTACTGCACGTTTCGCTAATGTTGCTTTTTCTGATGGTTCTTTGTTACATGGCTTTAATCAGCGTATTCAAAAGCATCAACCAATAGTCGCTCCTAATGATGTGAAACGTTATTTCGTAATTCCAAAAGAGTCAGGTGAGCTTTGCTTGATGTCAACTATATTTGGTGATAACCGAGATATCTTCTTTCCTAAACTGAGTGAGAGTTTGCATTTAATTACTTTCTCGGAAATTGCAGAACGTTATCTCAAAGATATTGGTTATAAACCACACTTATGTAAATCTGAAGAAGAAGCCCGCGAATTAGTTAGCACTTTACCCCAAAAAGGTGAGTGGCCATGTCTTTTTACCAAAAGTGATACAACAGGAGAAAAAGACTTTGAGGAGTTTTTTATGGCAGATGAGGTACTTGACTTAGATAGATTTGAAAATCTTGGTATTATTAAAAATGATGCTGTTTATAATGAAAAGCTTATAGAGCATTTTACAAATACTATTAAGACAATGAAACAAAAGGGACATTGGACTAAACAACAATTGGTTGATCTTTTCTTTGAAATGATTCCTAATTTTGGATATGTAGAGAAAGGTAAGTTTTTAGATTCAAAAATGTAATAATTAAAAGAGAATTATAATATGGCATATAAAATACCCCTATTCGACTTAAATTTCGACGAAAGAGAAATCGAAGCAGTTACAGAAACCATTCGTTCTGGATGGATTTCAACAGGTCCAAAATGTGAAGAGTTAGAGCAGCAGTTCGTAGAAATGTTTGATGTTAACTATGCTATAAGCATGTCAAACTGTACCGATGCACTTCATCTTGCATGCACTTTGTGCGAAATAAAGCCAGGTGACGAAGTGCTATGTCCTTCATTGAGTTTTGCAGCATCGGCAAATTGCATCAGATATGTAGGAGCAACTCCTGTTTTTTGTGATATTGTTGGTCCTGAAGATATCAATATTGACCCAGCAGATATTGAACGTAAAATTACTTCAAAAACAAAAGCAATCGTTGTGGTTCATATTGCAGGTTTCCCTGCAGATATGGATAAAATTATGTCTATTGCTGAAAAGCATAACCTTAAAGTAATAGAAGATGCTTGTCATGGACCACTTTCTGAATATAAAGGAAGGAAACTCGGGACAATAGGTGATATTGGTTGTTTTAGTTTTTTCTCCAATAAAAACATCAGCACAGGCGAAGGTGGTATGATGATTACCAACAACGAAGAGTTAGCAAAAAGAGCAAGACTGCTACGTTCACATGGCATGACAACTATGTCATATCAACGAGCAGGTGGACATGCTACAAGCTACGATGTGGTAGATTTAGGCTACAACTATCGTATGGATGATATTCGCGCTTCAATTGGTGTGGTACAGATGAATAAACTTCAGCAAGATTTAGATAAACGAGTAGAAGTAAGAAAATGGTATGATAATAAACTAAAATCAGTGCAAGGTGTTATTGTTCCATTCGCAGAAAACGAAGAGTTTGTTTCAAA
The DNA here is from genome assembly GCA_964595115.1 of uncultured Muribaculaceae bacterium. Taxonomy (GTDB): domain Bacteria; phylum Bacillota_I; class Bacilli_A; order RF39; family UBA660; genus CAZQOT01. Next base: position 1,792 of record CAZQOT010000013.1, read on the forward strand.
TTACATCATGCCTATTGTTCTTAAAGATTCAACTGTAGAAAAAAGAGATCAGGTAAGAGACAAATTACATGCAGTTGGAATACAAACAAGTGTGCATTATCCTGCAATTCATAGGTTCTCTATCTATAAAGATTATAAAACAAGTTTGCCACAAACAGATTATGTAACCGACAATGAAATTACATTACCTATGTATGCATCTTTAACAGAAGAAGATATTACTTTTATTGTTAATTCTTTAAATGATGCTTTATGAAGATAACTATACTAACAGATAATGATAGTAGTTGGTATATTAGGTATGGAATGGAGCTTAATAAAAGATTTCAAGACCTAGGATATCGTTCAGTTTTTATACAAAATAAAGATCAGATGGTAGATGGTGATGTTTGCTTTTTGTTGAGTTGCACTAAGATTTTACCTGAACTCTATTTAGATTATCACAAACATAACATTGTCATACATGCAAGTGACTTGCCGAAAGGGAAAGGATTTTCACCCTTACAATGGCAAATTCTCGAAGGTGAAGATTGTATTACATTAACTTTATTTGATGCAGTTAAAGAATTAGATGCTGGTGATTACTATATGAAAGAGCAACTATGTTTCGAAGGGCATGAATTACTTGATGAAATGCAATCTAAGATGGGTGTTAAAATAAACGATATGGCAGAGAGGTTTATTGAAAAATATTCAGAGTTAACTCCTAAAAAACAAATTGGTGTTTCGACATTTTATCAGAAAAGAACTATAAAAGATGATGAAATTGATCCCTATAAATCAATAATACAAAATTTCAATCATTTTAGAATAGCTAATAATGATAATTACCCTCTATATTTTGAATATAAAGGATTTAAATACAATATAAAAATAGAAAAGCGAAATGACTAAATCTGGATATCTTTATATTGAATCTATGGCCACGATTTCCACTACTCTTAAAAAGATGGATTCAGAAAGGACAAAACTGCTTATAGTTGGATCAGAAAATAAATTTGAAGGTCTTATTAGTATTGGTGATATACAACGTGCAATTATTAAAAACATTGATCTAAATACACCAATAAAGGCAATACTAAGAAAAGACATAATAGTTGCTAATGAAGATCAAAGCATAGATGAGATTAAGAAAATAATGCTCAAAATTAGAGCAGAATTTATGCCTGTAGTCAACCATAAGAATGAAATTGTCAAAATAGTTTTTTGGGATGATTTATTAGAGACGCAAAAATTACCACCATCAGAAAAGATTAAATTGCCCGTTGTTATAATGGCAGGGGGTAAAGGTACACGTTTAAAACCTATAACCAATGTGTTGCCTAAGCCTTTAATACCAATAGGAGAGAAGCCAATTGTGGAGCACATAATGGATAGGTTTGTTGAAGTTGGGAGTAATGAGTTCTATTTTACTGTCAATTTTAAATCTGAACTAATCGAGTATTATTTCAATTCTTTTGAACATCCTGAATACTCTATTAAATATCTGAAAGAAAAAGAGTTTTTTGGTACAGCTGGTAGTTTAAGTCTCCTCGACGGGTTAATTGACACCACATTTTTTGTTTCTAATTGTGATATAATTATTGATCAAGATTATTCTGAAATTTATCGCTATCATAAAAAAAATAATAATGAATTGACATTAGTTGCAGCTCTAAAACACTATAGAATTCCTTATGGTACTGTTGAGACCGGATATAACGGAATGTTGGAAGATATGCAAGAAAAGCCAGAGATAACTTATAAAATAAATGCAGGATTATACATATTAGAACCTCATTTACTAAATGAAATACCAAAAAATAAATTCTTTCATATAACTGATTTAATAGATAACATTAAAAAGAGAGGTGGTAAAGTAGGTGTTTTTCCTGTTAGTGAAAAGTCTTGGAAAGATATTGGGGAGTGGGATGAGTATTTGAAAAACATTTAAACATATGGAAAAAAACAAACCTTTAGTAACTATAATAACAGTTACAAGAAATAGAGCACAACTTATTGGACGTTGCATTGAGAGTATTCAGCAGCAAACATATACAAACTATGAGCATATAATAATTGATGGTGCATCTGAAGATAACACAAAAGAAGTTGTTGAGTCATACTCAAAAGATGAAAGAGTTATATATATTCAACTTACTGAAAATTTGTCTATTCCTAAAACATATTGGCATGCCTTTAATAAGAGTAAAGGAGATTATATTACTTTTCTTGATGATGATGATGAATATGTGCCTACTAAAATAGAGAAACAAGTTTCTTTAATAGAAACACTACCTGACTCATATGGAATGGTTTACTGTTGGATGAGTTATTATGATAATGTAACAAGGAAGCTTTTGAAAATTCATAAACCTATGCTCCGTGGATTTGTTGCAGAAGAAGTTGTTGAAAAACCTGTTGTATCAGGAACTCCAACTTTTTTTATAAAAAGAGAAGTTTATCAAGATATAGGGGGACTGGTAGATGAAGATATAATAGGAGTTGTTTCAGACTGGGAGTTAGGGGCACGAATATGTCAAAAATGGAAAGTTGATTATGTGAGTGAGTCTTTAGTTAATGTTTATATTAATCATGGAAAAGAAAGAATGTCAGATAATTCATACTATAAAAACAATTTACACAAAAAATTAATCAAATTTCATTTGCATTTTTTATCTGAATTTGAAGACATATTTAAAGAACACCCTCAAAAGAAAGAACCTCATTTATATTATCTTGTACATGCATATTACTATTCAAATGATTGGAAAAACGGTGTGAAATATCAAACTCAATTATTAAAATTAAAATTTAACTTTAGAAATATTATATTACCTATCAGGGTATTGTATAATAAAATAAGAACAAAATCATAAATGAAGTTTATATCAAAAATAGTTCAGTATATAAGTTCAGGTCAAAAAAGATCTATTAAAGCAAAAAAAAATATTATTGCTTCTTTTGGTTTAAAAGGAATAAGTATTTTAATTAGTTTAGCATATGTGCCTTTATTAATTAATGCCCTTGGTAAGGAGGAGTATGGCATTTGGATTGTTTTAACCTCATTTATGTCATGGATAGCTTTTTTTGATATAGGTATTGGTAACGGAACAAGAAATTATTTAGGGAGGGCGTTAGCAAAAAAAGATTACAAAGAAGCAAAAGCTTATATTAGTACTACTTATGCAGTTTTTAGTTTAATTTTCATACCCTTGATGGTAGTTATTCTTATTGCTTCACCATTTGTAAATTGGCAAAGCGTTTTTAATACAATAGCAGTAAAAGAGGGAATATTAAAAGCGGTTGCTTCTGTAGTTTTAAGTTCTTTTGCGCTTCGGCTTATCTTTCAAACTATTAATATTTTATTCTTGGCCGATCAACGTCCAGCAATGACTGGCTTAATAGGTCTTACTTCAAACATTATTAGTTTTGCACTTATTTGGTTATTAAATAGTTTTGGATATAATTCATTTGCTTTATTTTGCACCATTTTATGTGTTGTTCCAGTTATTGTGTTTATAGCCTATTCTTTTTATCTTTTCTCAAACAGCTATAAGCATCTAAGGCCTTCTTTTAAAAGTGTAGACTTCAACTTAACAAAAAACATCTTGTCTTTAGGTCTTAAGTTTTTTATTATTCAGATTTCGGGTATTATTATATACAGTTCAACTAATTTAATTATTACTCAGTTTTACAATCCTGAGGCTGTTACATCTTACAATATTGCTCATAAATATTTTAGTGTTATTACTATGGTATATGGAATAATGATAACACCTCTTTGGTCTTCTGTAACAGATGCTTATGCATTAAACGATATGAAATGGTTGAGAAATACTCTGACTAAATACAATTATATATCTGCTTTTTTAATAGTTAGTATTTTAATTATGTTTTTTGCTTCTCCTATTATTTATCATTGGTGGGTACCATCAGTAGAAATTCCCACTACATTATCAATTGTTGTTGCCCTGCAAGCTTTAATGTATGTAGTATTTACTCCATATGTTGCATTTTTAAATGGTGTAGGTAAAATAAAATTAGTCATGTATTTTGTTGTATTTCAATCTATCGTGTATATCCCATTAGTTTTTTTATTTAATAAATATCTAGCTATTGGTGTAGCTGGAATATTATTAGTTTCAATTATAATAGAAATACCTCTAAAATTGACCCAATTTATACAAACTAAAAAAATAATAAATCAATCAGCAAAAGGAATTTGGAATGAGTAAAAAAATCAACAATATTATATTCATTATATTTTTATCTTTATGTAATACTTTATCTGCTTATTCTCAAAACTATGTAGTATTTAGAATTGATGATATGGGGTTAGATGATTTCAATGTCTATTATCAAATATTGCCCTTGTTTGAGAAAAATAATGCTAAACTAACAATAGGAGTTGTGCCTATTGCTATGCAACAATCAATTGATAAGGGAGAGATATCATCTGAAGATATTGATTTTATTAAAAAATATATTGATAAAGGGGTAGTTGAGATTGCACAGCATGGATTTGCACATAATGCAAATTACCAATCAGATCAAATTGTTAGTGAGTTCTATAAAGTTGAGTATGAAAAACAATATAAGGAGATCAAAGAAGGTAAAGAATATTTAGATCTATTATTTAATGAGAAAATTTCAACTTTCATTCCACCCTGGAATGCATATGATGATAATACAGTGACAGCTTTGGTAAATAGTGGATTTTCTACTATTTCTGCTGCAAGATACGGTGCTATTGAATATGGAATTATGAATTTGAAATACTTACCATACAGTATCACTTTAGTGAATTTTTTTGATAGGTTTTCTCAGTTTTTTAAAGAAAGCCATTCAAATATCGATGAAGGAAAAGTTTTTGTTGTAATGATTCATGCATATGATTTTAAATTTAATAATAAAGGTTCAAAAGGAAGGATTGGTAAAGAAGAACTAAATCATATTTTACATGCTATATCAGAGGACACTTCTTTTAGAAGCTTGACAATTAAAGGTCTTATTTCAACTCAAGATATTTATGATAATACCCGTTTGAAAAATTCCGCTTATGAAAAAAGAAAATTTATTCGATATATCTATTTGCCAAAAAAACTATTATTAGAACCATCAACATATAAAAAACTAAACATTTTCGAGAAAAAATTATATTTATTTGTAGCAATATTTTATTACGCATGTATTATACTTATTGGTTATATAATTAGTCTATTATCTACTAAATTATTTAATGCTAAGGTTAATAAGATAATAATGCAAATGGTGTTTTTATTTCTTCTATTATGTCTGCTTTTATTTCTATTTAGTGTTTCTGCTAAAATAGCTATAACATGTATATTTCTCGCTTTGGGATATATTTCTATAAATATATTAAATAAAGTTTGAAAAACATATAAATAAAATATTTGTTTTTTAGAAGATTGATATCTGTTTAATTTTGTGTGAGGTAAAATAATTATTTATATATGAAAGTATCAAGGAAAAATCACATTATTAATAATATGCTTATTATAATGTTTTTCATCTATAGTTCTCCGACTAATTCAACTTTAACAGAATCAAAAATCATTTTATTATTTTGCTTTCTATTTTCTTTGATTATATTTATAAAAAGAAAAAGAAAAATAGGTGTAGAATTGTTGACCGTTATTTCATTATGGTTTGTTGTAAATATTATATCTATAGCATATAATAATCCTTTTGATCATAGTGTTATCACTTTATTCACAAGAACAGGATTAATTATAATGTTTTATTTTATTCTTAAAAGTATTGGAGTATCTTTTTTTAATTTATTCGTTAAATATATTTTTATACTATCTGTAATATCACTGCCATTTTATATAGTTGATGCTTCAATGCCAGGTTTATTTGACTCATTATCTCCATATTTAAATATTATTACTAAAGAAGCGCAAAAAGAAGTTGGCGGATGGTATATTGGAATATATATGCATAATGCTTGGGCATACTTACCCACTGGGCTATATCGGAATTCTGGTTTTATGTGGGAGCCAAGTGCATATGGTATGATGTTAATAGTTGCATTATCTATTAAACTTTCAGTTTCAAAAGGCAAATGGGATAATAAATCAAAATTTCTTGGAGTATGTCTTTTAACAACCTTTTCTACTGCTGCTTATATTGCATTTATCTTTTTACTTTTATATTCCTTATTAAAAAAAGACGTAAATAATAAAATAGTTTTAGTGCTTTATGTTTCAGTTCTTTTTATAATATCATTCTATCTCATTCAATTAGATTTTATAGGGACTAAGATTAATGATTTTATTCAAACTTCTGAAGAGTCTTATTATTTTGAAGGTGGTGACGTTTGGCGAGTAAATCGTATATCTATATTAGTTTACAACTTTGAACAATCTCTTGTAAATCCATTTGGAAATGGATTATATGAAAGTAGTTATCTTATTAAAAAATATCAGCATACATTTAGTGGCTCTAATACAATTGCAAATGTCCTTTATGTATGGGGATATTTAGGTGTCTTTTTTTTAATCACGTATTCATTTAAGTTCTTTAGTAGAAGTTTAAATAATAATAATTTACTAGCTTTAATATTGATGGCAGCTTATTTTTCAGTTCTATTCTCTAATGATATGGATTTTAAGCCGTTAATTTATACAGTTGGATTCTTCCCCATAATTTTCAAGAATAAGACAATTAATTTGTAATAAAATATTTCAAAGAGTTCATATCAAATATCAAATTAAGTAAAATGAAGAATATATTAATTATACATAAACCTTATGATTCAAATCTTTCTATTGGCATTCGTCATAATAGTATTATTAAGTTTATAAGTAATAATTATCTTAATGTTAAGGATTTAAGTTATCATAACACAAACCGTTTAAATAAAAAAGATTTTTTTTCGAAGCCATTTAGCTCTACTACAATCAAATATCTTTTTTATCGTTTCTTTTATCCTCCTGCAAGTACTGATTTGAATCTTAATAAGTTTAAAAAAATAATAAAGACTCATTTGAAGAATAATAAAACTGATGTTGTTATTATTTTAATTAATCCATATTATTTACTACGTTTAACCGAGTATATTAAAAAACATGATCCTAATATTAAAGTTGTAGTAGATATGAGCGATCCCTATAGTCAAGGGGTTAGGTTTGTTAATATAAGTAAGCTATCAAAGTATTTGATGAAACGTTTTGAAAAAAAAGTATTTAACTCAGTAGATTCTTTAATAGTACTTGATGGTATAACGAAAAAGTACTATAAAAACTTAGTTAATGATATATTTCTTATTGATCAGGGTATTGACATTCAAAACATCAACAAAATTAAAACAACATCAGTAAGAACAATTAACGATAAAGTAGTTAATATGACCTATGGTGGTAAATTTTATAAAAATGTTCGTGAACCTTTTGAATTGTATCAAGCTATAGTCGAATCTGATTTACAAATAAAGTTTACAGTTTACTCTCAATTAAATAATTCTGAATATTTCCCACCAGAATCTAAAAAAATTGATTATGAAAAAGCTATTATTCAAAATGAGCTTTTCACAAAATATATTGAAACTGATATAATTGTCTTTATTGATAATTTTATTGGTTTTCAAGTCCCTGGTAAGATTATTGAAACGTTAGCATTTAATAAACCTATTTTATTTATTTATCAAAATGAGCAATCTCCAACATTAAAATATATTGAAAATCAACCAGGTGTTTTCTTAGTAAAGAATAATTCAAAATTAATAATTAAAACAATCAATGATATAGTTAATCAATCTGATAGAGTTTATGTTAGAGATGTTAGTAAATATTATTGGTCTAATTTATTATATAAACTAAAAGAAATAATAGATGGTTAGTAAAATATACAAAAATATTTTTAAAATAATTAAAGGCAACAAGAGTTTGTTTTCATTTTTAAAATATATAAGATACATCTTAAATCGCTATATCTTAAGAGGTTACTTAAAGTCATATCACTTGTTTTTAAAAAAAACGGAAATTACTTGTGTTGAAGATAAAAGTGTAAGTTTTTTCGGCTATTATAATATAACACCTGAAAATAACAAAGGAGAAATTGTTTATTTAAAAGTATCTGAAGAACAAAAAAGAGGTAGTCTTTACGAGACTGCGAATATAATTATAAAAAATAATAACAGTATTTTGAAAATTGCTGAAACAAATTCTTGGAATTGGCAGCAAGGATGTATGTTGCAATGGATGCCTAATAATCAAAATCTTATAATTTTTAATGATTATGATATAAAGCGAGCTATTTATATATCAAAAATTATAGATACAGAAGGTAATATGATTAAAACTTATAATATGCCTATATATACTATAAGTAAATGTGAGGAGTTTGCACTTACATTGAATTTTGATCGTTTATCAACAATGCGACCCGATTATGGTTATTTTAATAAAGAAAACAAATCTTTACCTCTAGATTATAATGACGGCATTTGGAATATTAATTTAGCATCTGGTGAAATTACATTAATTATCACTCTTGACCAGCTTGCAAAAATATCTCCATCTAAAACTATGCATGGTGCTATTCATAAAGTAAATCATATAGATATAAATCCTTCTGGATCACGCTTTATGTTTCTGCATCGGTGGATAGGCAAGGATGGTAGATATATGCGATTGATTACAGCAGATATTAATGGTGCAAATATTCAGATTCTTAACGGAGATAATATGATATCGCATTGTTGTTGGTTAAATGATAATGAAATTTTGTCTTTTTGTGAAGTAAATAATAAAACAGGCTATTTTAAGTTTATAGATAAAACAAGTGATGTTACTTTGTACTCAATTAAATTTCCAAAAATTGATGGTCATCCATCAATATCACCAGATAAAAGATATATTGTAACTGACACTTATCCTGATAAATCACGATTCTCTTCATTGTATATCTATGATATAAAACATGATAAATTGAATATAGTTGGGAGATTTTATCAACCACTTCGATATAGAAAAGAAAAAAGGATTGATTTGCATCCCAAGTGGGGATATGATTCAAAAGTTATATATTTTGAATCAGGGCATAATAAAACTAGAAAACTTTATAAGTTACTGTTGAAGTAGAAATACTCAAAATTCTTTTGAAACATAAACTAAAATTTAATATTCAATATGCAAGAAAACAATATTAATTTGACTCTTTCAGTAGTAATTACAAATTATAATTATGGTCATTTTCTTGAAAAATGTATTACTAGTGTTCTTGAACAAACCTATAAGCCAATTGAGATAATAATTGCGGATGATGCTTCAACTGATAATTCAATAGAGATAATAAGAAAATATGAGTTACTTGATTCCAGAATTAGAGCTATAGTTAACCCCGTAAATTTAAAATTAGCCAAAAATAAGCATAATGCTATATTACAAGCAAAAGGGGAATATATTAGATCTATTGATAGCGATGACTACCTATATAATATCAATGTTTTGAAAAATGAAATGTCTTTAATTGAAGAGTACAGAAGGCTACATAATAAAGACATAATTTCATTTTCAAAAGAAATATTAGTCGATAAGGATGGGGGTAAATTGCAATTTTATTATAAAAAAATATTTCAAGGTGATATATTTATGAAGTTGTTAACTAAAAGCTATCTTGCTAGATACTTTACAATGAAAAAAAAACAGTATTTAAGTGTGAATGGTTTTGATTTAAATAGTAAACTGTATGTTGATTGGGTTTTAAGATTAAAGCTAGCTTCTAAATACGAATATTATTATACTAATGAAGAAGGAACAGCTTATCGCCAACACGGAGATGGAATGTCCTCCTCTAAAGATTTATATCATTTAAAGTGGCGTAGAAATGCTTATAAGAATGTTTTGCCATATTTATCAAGGAAAGAGCAAATAGAAGCTTTTTTTAGATTTTATTTGTACTATATCAGAAAACTATTTTTAATACCTATAAAAAAAATAACCTTCTTATATACTCCCTTGCAAAGTTTAAAAAATAAACTTTTGATGCTAAAGTCTGAATAGTTATACAATCTTCACAATTAAACGTTTATGCAAAGACAATTAAACATACTTATATCAAGCTTTGGATATGTTGAAGGTCCTGGTTACCAGCGTACTTTTAAAATAGCAGTTGAATTAGTCCAATTAGGGCATGAAGTAACGTTTTTAACTTCACAACTGAAATCGAGGAAATTTCCATATAGTGTAAATTACAAGAAAGGGGTTAAAGAAGTCGCTTTTTTTGATCCTTCTCCTAAAAAGATAAAAAAGATAGGTTTGTCTTTATTTGCGGCAATACTAAAATCAATCTACATACTTAATAAAAATTTTGATGTTGTACATGCTGATACTGGTCATCGTATTTCTAGTGGAGTACCTTGTTGGTTGCATAAGTTTTTATATAAATCGAAGTATATAAGTGAGTGGTGGGATTTTTACGGTAAAGGAGGTCAATATGAAAATAAACCGCTGTTATGGAAATTTACATATGGGCCTATTGATAATTGGCTTGAGATATTTGATAAAAAAAGAGCTGATGGTGTGATCGCACTATCAGAGTTTACTAGACAGCGAGTTCTTAATTTGTGCCCAGGTTACAAAAACACAACAGTTGTTCATGGTGGTGCAGATATTGCAGATATTGATTATATTGCAGATTTCAGATATAGAGGTCAGTATAATTTAAAATCTGATGATTTTGTAATAGTTATGGTGGGAGTTGTAGGTATAGATGACTTTGGTAAATTGATACACCTAACAGATGAATGTGTTGAATCGAATAAAATTAAAATTGTAACTACAGGTAGAATAATAGAGAATGAAATTTTAATTAAGCACGGTCTTTCTAATGTTGTATATCAATTAGGATGGGTTGATTATAAAGATTACGATAAAATATTAAGTCTTGCAGATATTTTTTATCTATATCAACCTGAAGATAACCTAAATAGAGCAAAATGGCCAAATAAAATTGGTGATTATTTATGTGCGGGAAGAGTTATTATCACAACGCCAGTCAATGATGTTGTTATATTTAAAAAATCGTTGAGTGAAAATACTCCATCTATAATTTTTGTTGAAGCGGATAATAACAATATAAATGAAATATTATCTACACTTTATTCCAATCGAAGTAATTTGCTGGCAATAGGATCTTATAACAGAAAACTAGCTTTTGATAATTCTTGGAATTCGAAAGCTAAGCAAATTGAAATTTTCTATTTTGACACATTAATAGATTAACTTGTTTAATTTAGTGGCCATTAGAATACATAGTTAAAGTAAATTTTATAATAGACTTTGTTAGAAAATATATATAAATGAGAAAAATAAATGATAGTATAGACAAATTAAGAAACTACATTGAATCTGAGCATTTTAAGGGATACGATCCCTACGACACTTTAAATAGCACTTTCCCTATTCAAAAGCTAGGTCACTGGGCCTCATTTATTGCTATACAATTTCAAAAAAGAAATCCAATAAATATAAGGCCTTTATTAGGAGTAGATAAATTTAGGAGTACTAAGGGAATGGGGGTGCTTTTTGAAGCCTATTTAAATTTATATGAGTATTCAAAAGATGAGTCTTATATACCAATTATAGAAGAGATTAAACAATGGCTTATTGATAGTTCAACAACTTACAGTGAAGATGTTTGTTGGGGATATGATTATCCATATGTTACAATGAAAGATGCTGTATCTAAAGCTTTTCCAACTGTTATTCATCACGCCTATATTCAACGTGGTTTCTATCATTATTATAAATTATTTGGCGACCATTCGATAAAGGAGTTTTTAAAAAAAACAGAAGGTTTTATTTTAAACTCATTAAATATTATGCGCTTTGATACTGGTATATGTTTCAGTTACAACCCTACGGCCAACAATTGTTGCTATAATGCTAGTATGCATGCAGCTGCTTGCTTGGCTAGATTGTATGAGTTGTTTGGTGATAAGAAACTTATACCATTAATTGAAGAGTCTCTTGACTTTGTAGTTTTTCGTCAGCAACCCAATGGTGTTTGGTTTTATAGTTTTCAAGAAATAGATGGCCCTGAAAGAAAACAAATTGATTTTCATCAAGGTTTTATACTTGAGAGCTTTAAAGAAGTTATTGATTGTATTGGTTATTCTAAACCACAATGGGATAGCGCTATTGAACTGGGGCTAGATTATTATTATAAAAAACAGTTTTTTCATTCTGGACGCAGTTTATGGCGCATTCCTAGAGAATACCCTGTGGATATTCATAATCAATCACAAGGTATTATTACCTTCTCCAAATTTGCTCATATTGACCCAAAGTATAAAGATTTTGTAAATGTTATTGCTGATTGGACAATAGAAAATATGCAAAGCAAAAAAGAAGGATTCTTTTACTATCGTATGTTTAAATATTATACAAATAAAATATCATATATGAGGTGGAGTCAAGCTTGGATGCTTTTAGCCTTATCAAATGTAAAATTATTAAGTCATAAACATTAAATAAATCGAGTATTCTAGTTATACAGCCTAGTATCGATTTTATATAAAGTAACTATTGTCGGTAGATATGTTTATTTTATAAAAGTGTAAAATAAAAATATATATATATATGAAAATTCTCACAGTTATAGGAGCACGTCCACAAATAATTAAAGCAGCAGCATTAAATAGAGCAATTAAAAACAGTTTCATATCTAAGATAAAAGAAGTAATTGTTCATACAGGACAACATTATGACATAAACATGTCGGAAGTTTTTTTTACAGAACTTTCTATTCCTAAACCTGATTACAATCTTAATATTGGATCAGGCTCGCATGGTGTTCAAACAGCACGAATGATTGAAGGCATAGAAAAGCTTTTAGAAATAGAAAGACCATCTTATATTGTTCTTTATGGTGATACAAACTCTACTCTTGCTGGTGCAATAGCTGCCTCTAAGTTAAATATACCCATTGTACATATAGAGGCTGGTTTACGCTCTTTTAATAGACGAATGCCTGAGGAGATAAATAGAGTAACATGCGACCATTTGTCAACGCTGCTTTTTTCTCCAACGGCTTCAGGATATAATAATCTTATTAAAGAAGGGTTTTCTAATAAAGCAAGAGAGAAATATACACCAGATAGACCTGGTATATTCCATTGTGGTGATATAATGTATGACAACTCTTTATATTTTTCAACCTTGGTTGATAGTTCATCGGCAGTCTTTAAAGATAATGGTTTGAAGAAAGGTGAATTTTTATTAGCTACTGTTCATCGTGATCATAACACGGATGATTATAAAAATCTGAATTCAATATTTAAAGCTTTTATAAAGCTTGCAGAGAATAATACTGTAGTGCTGCCTCTACATCCAAGAACTAAAAAGATGCTAGAGAAAAAAGAGAGTTCTGATTTATATGCTCAAATACTAGATACTGAAAATCTTGTTTTATTACCTCCCGCTTCATTTCTTGAAATGATTGCTTTGGAAAAGTATTGCAAAATGGTGATAACAGACTCGGGTGGTGTTCAGAAAGAGGCGTATTTCTTTAATAAACCATGCATTATTCTTCGACCCGAAACAGAATGGGTTGAGATATTGGAAACGGGTAGAGCAATATTAGTAGGAGCAGACTATGATTCTATTTTATCTGCATATGATAGATTGAATAAGATGGAAGAGGCAGTGTTTCCTGAAATATTTGGAGATGGAAAAGCAGCAAAGTTTATTTGCAAAAAGATTATTAATAATAATGCATTATGAAAATTTACTTTTATTTTGGACATCCTTCTCAGTATTTGTTTTTAAGAGAAACAATAAAACAACTTAAAACTACAGGAAATGAAATAAATATTTATATAAAAACAAAAGATGTACTCGAGGATCTATTGAGTAAAGACGGACAGCAATATGTGAATATACATCAAAAAAGTAGAGGCGATTCAAAGATATCGATATTAATAAGTTTGATTAAAAGAATACTTTATTTGTTCCCATTAATATTAAAAAGCAAGCCTGATTTATTAATTAGTGCTGATGCACCATTTGCTATAATTGGTAAAATTCTTAATATAAATAGGATAACTTTTACAGAGGATGATTATTCAGTTATAAAAACTTTAAGTGATATTACCTATCCTTTTACACATACAATTCTTTGTCCAAGAGTGTGTGATGTTGGTAAGTGGAAAAAAAAGAAAGTTGCTTACTCTGGTTATATGAAATTGGGTTATCTTCATCCAAATGTCTTTACTCCTGATAAGAATATTGTGGAAAAATACAATCTTCCTGATAAATATGCAATAGTTAGATTAGCAAAATTAAATGCACATCATGATTTTGGTATTCAAGGCATAAATACAAAAATGCTAAAGACAATAATAAGCAAGTTTAAGGAGCATTATATCAATGTTTTTATTTCTTCAGAGGATAGTTTAGAGGAGGAGTTTTTGGAGTATTCATTAAATATATCTCCTAGTGATATACATCATGTTTTATTCTATTCTTCATTCTTCATTTGTGACAGCCAGAGCATGACTGTTGAAGCGGCTCTCCTAGGAGTTCCTTCTATTAGATATTCAAGTTTTGTTGGAAAAATATCGGTTTTAGAAGAATTAGAACACAAATACCGACTTACTTATGGAATTCATCCTGATGATAAGGAGAAATTACTTCCCTTATTGGAAAAATTACTGTCATTTGATAACTTGAATAGTAAATTTGAAATTAGAAGGAGGAGAATGTTAGAAGATAAAATAAATATTTCAGCATTTATGTATTGGTTCATTGTAAACTATCCTCAAAGTCATGAAATAATGATTAAAAATCCTGAACATGAAAAAACTTTTATAAACTCTAGTTTAGAGCTTATTTATTAAGAGTGCTGGGTATAATAAGTATTTATTAATAAAATAATGCAATTTAATAAAATGAAAATTCTATTGGGAGAGATATCAAGCTATAAGGCAATAGTTATTGCGTGTTTTATAAAAAAATATTACCCCTCTATTGTAGTATACAGTTACGATACTAAAACATTCACACAGTATTTTCATACAAAATACTCTGATAATCACTTCTTAATCTCCATACATAATATTGAAAATGATTTATCTAGTTTGATTAAGGAATATAAGATAGATTACTTTTTTCCTGTTATTAACAGTACTTTATCGGTCTTGTGGGAAAATAAAGATGCTTTTCATGGCTCATTAGATTATTTAGGGGATATTGAAACCTATAAAGTTCTAAATGACAAAATACTTTTACATAAGCTAGCTTTGCAACTTGGTTTAGATGCTCCCGTTCGATACGATAACATTTCAGATGCTAAGATGCCTTTTGTTATTAAACCTACAAATTTATCTTCTTCAAAAGGAGTTGTATATGTTAGGAAGGTGAATGATATCCCACAAGATTTGGAAGATAATTTGATTATTCAACAATTTGTTGAAGGTACTGGAGTTGGTTATTCATTTTATTGTAAGGATGGTATTATTATGAATGGATATGGTCATAAACGTTTAGCCGAATATCCTGTATCAGGAGGGTCTAGTACCTATCGCGAATCATATCATAATGAAGATATGATTAACATTGCCACAAAGATAGTTGCTTACTTAAAATATACTGGATTTGCAATGTTTGAATATAAACTTACCTCAAAAAATGAAATCTACTTGATAGAAGTTAATCCTAGAATATGGGGTTCTATAAATCAAGGCTTAGTTAATGGAATTAATTATTTTGAGGGAATATTGGGCAAAGCTGAATTATCAACATCAAAAACTAATATAGAAAAGAAAACATATTTAGTTCCTTTGTTCTATTTGTCTCTTTTAAAATATAGTTTTAAAGGACAATTTAAACCTATAGTAACTTGGATTAAAAACTTTCCGTTTAATAGTCCTGATGTCTCATTGTTTTCTGATTTTAAAGGGTGGATATCTATGGTTTTAAGGAAAATATTGTGATGAGAAAAATTAATGTAATAGATTTAGACGATACACTGTTGCCCTACGATTCATTTAGAAAACTTATAAAGTTGGAACTTAAAAAAATGGATCTAAATGTGTGGTTTTGGGTAATATTTAGAAAAATGAGATTTATTTCAGCTACACTGTTCAAAGAAATGATAACACGATTACTCAGTAAGAAGTACTCTACTTCTTATTTTAAATCTTTTGCCGATAGACTATACAAAGATTTAAATCCTATCATTTTTGAATTAGTACTTTCTAAAACTGATGTTGATACAATTAATGTATTGTTAAGTGCTTCTCCTAATCTTTATGTGAAAGAACTTGTTTCTCTACTTGGATGGGAGGGACAGGGTAGTTATTTTGACGACAATAATTTTGTTAACCTATACTCAATTAATAAAGTGTTATGGATTGAAAATAATTATCCGAAATCAGAATTTGAATATAATTTTGCTGTTTCAGATAGTCGAACTGATGATGTTCTTCTTAATGAGTTTAACGAATCAAAGAAATTATAATTGATAGCAACATCTTTATAAACAATTATGGACTTTACAATCAAAATCTATAAATCTCTGCTCTCTGCTTTAAAAGAAGCAGGCTACACCTTTATTACTTTTG
>CAZQOT010000014.1:0-12761 GCA_964595115.1 uncultured Muribaculaceae bacterium
GTATCTATTCTTGTATTATTTTTAGTTCCTGATATAGTTATACCTTCCCATTTTTTTAACTGTTAATCTCAAATAATTATTTGCATTTATTCCTAACACTTCTTCTATATTCTCTTCTGTTATGGTTGTTAAATCAAAAGTATCATCTAATACTTCTTTATAATCGATTGCCCTTATAATCATTTTGACATCATTTTCAGCGGCCGCTCTTCTAGAATTGTTTATTAAATTTGATATACCTGGAATAGCTATGGCTAAAATAATAGCTAAAATAACTATTACCGCTAATAATTCCACTAAAGTAAAACCTTTCCTCATTTTAACACCTTGCTTACTATAATTAATTTTACCACTAATTGGTTGTATGGGCAATGCCTTATTTTTTTACAAAAAAAAGAGCATAAATTTACTCTAATCTTCATCTATTTTATTTCTTCTTAAGAATGGAGGAATATCTAATTCTGATTCTAATTCCTCAACTATACTCTCAGGTGTTGTTTCATCTTCTTCCATTAATAGTGGATTATTTTCCTTTTCAAAGCCAGTTGCGATAACGGTAACGATCACTTCATCTTCTAACCCTTCATATATAACGGCTCCAAAGATAGTATTTATATCTGTGTTAGCTGCTGATCTGACAACTTCAGCGGCATCTTCAACTTCGAATAATGTTAAATTTTTACCACCCGTGACATTAATAATGGCATTTGTTGCCCCAATAATGCTTGCTTCCAATAATGGACTTTGAACAGCCTGTTTAGCTGCTTCAACGGCCCTATTTTCACCTGATGAAATACCAATACCAATTAGAGCATTACCACTCTTTTGCATTACTGTTTTTACATCAGCAAAGTCAAGATTAATTAAACCTGTAACTGCAATAAGATCTGATATTGATTGTACCCCACGTCTTAAAACATTGTCTACTTCTCTAAATGAATCAACTAACGAGGTTGATTTATCTATGATTTCACGAAGACGGTCATTTGGTATGACGATTAATGTATCAACATGCTTCTTTAAATCGTCTAGCCCTTGAAGTGCTTGAGTCATACGTCTTTTACCTTCAAAACTGAATGGTTTGGTAACTATTCCAACTGTTAACGCTCCAAGATTTTGAGCTATTTCAGCAATGACAGGAGCTGCTCCAGTACCAGTTCCTCCACCCATACCACAAGTTACAAATACCATATTTGCACCTTTTAGTGTTTCTTTTATTTCTTCTTTTGATTCTAAAGCAGCTTCTCTTCCTGTGTTTGGATTAGCTCCCGCCCCCAAACCATTAGTAATCTTTTTACCAATTTGTAACTTAGTTTCTGCTTTAGAGCTATTAAGCACTTGCAAATCAGTGTTAATCGCAATAAATTCTACACCCTTAACACCTGATTCAATCATGCGATTAACTGCATTATTACCAGCACCACCAATTCCTACAACTTTTATTTTGGCAATTTGATCCATTTCTAATTCTACCATACTTATAGTCCTCCCTATTTATCGAAAAAATATCCAAAAAACTTACCTAAAACAGAATTTTCAGTTACATTAAGTATGTCTTTTCTTGAAGCAATTAGTTCTTCTTCATCTTCCTCACTTAGCATTGAATACTCTTTACCTCTTAATTTTAATTTATCGTAAAAATATTTTATCATTCCCGCTAAAGCAGCATATTTATTATCCCTTATTCCCATTGTTTCAATATTTCCAATTCTTGCTTCACTACCGAAAATTTCATCCAGTAATGGGGCAAAACCTGGCATTTCACTCATGCCCCCTGTAATTATTATATAACTATTTTCTTTATTTGTTAAGAGGGATGCCTCTTTTTTAGCAAGTTTCAATATTTCAACTAGTCTTGACATAACTATTTCAGACATTTCTAACTGATTAATTTTAATCTCTTTTTTATATTTATCAAAGACATTTATTACTTCACTACCAATCGCATATTGTCTATTAGCTACCGCAAAAGATTCTTTAATATACAAGGCATCATCTTTATTTATTTTCTTTAAATAGGCAATATCGTTATCTATATTGTGACCTCCAACGGGAATAAGTTGTGAATTAGTAACAATTCCTTTATCAAAGACAAAAACGCCTGTTAAATCAGCCCCAATACTTATAATAGCTCCTGCTTGCTTGTTCATTTCTTTATTTTTGTACTCTACATATTCACCAATAGAGCCAAAATTGATATCAACAACTTCTAAACCTAAGCTTTCTAAAACACTTATAATAGCATAAGAGCTTTTTTTAGAAGCCGTTACCATCATTGCTCTAACGCCTAATTTGTTACCAACCATTCCTTTTGGATCTTTTATTCCTGATTTGTTATCAATAAAAAATTCGATAGGAGCAATTGTAACTAACTCTTCTTCTGGTTTAACTTTATTATAAACACAGGCTTGAAGTGCCCTTGTTATATCGTTACCAGTAATCTTTTTATCATCATTAGTAATAGTGGAATAACCATCTACTTCAATATAAGTAGCTGCATAAGGGGGAACACTTGTAATTACTTTGTTAATTTTAATTCCTAATTTTCCTTCCACTTCCGCAATAGCTTCTCTAAGACAAGGAATCAATTCATTAGTATCGATAATCAGACCTTTTTTTACACCTTTTGATTCAACGGAAGAAGTTGCTAAGACAATTAAACGTTCTTTATATATCTCACCGACTAAAATCTTAACACTACTTGACCCTATATCTATACATGTATATATTTTTCTCATAATACTCACCCTTATATTAAGTTAATTATACTATAAAAGTTTAGAAAACCCAAGAATTTAGTGAAATATTTCAAAATAATTACCTGAATCTAAATATAAAATGCCCCTTTTATTTTCAAGAGTTGGATAAATAGCGTCATATTCATTAATCTTATTAAAAGTATATAATGTTAAATATACATAATTACCATCATTCATCGTAAGTAAGAAACGTTCTTTGTCTACATCATTAGGTCGGTATTCTATTTCCGATATTTTATATAGAATATCATCATCGATTTCCGCCATTTTGTTAATAAATTTATTATATATTCCCTCTAAAACATAGTTAATAAGATGAGGCACATTAACATCATTGTCAGTTTCTATTGTTTCTTTGTTTTCTAAAACAACCTGTCCACTGGAATTATCAAAAAATAATGGTTTATATTCTTTTATGTGGAGATGAAGCTCGCAAAACCATTTCTTTTCAACCTTTACTTCTTTTATATATGGAATGTTCTTCAACCTTTTTTTAATACTAGAAGAGGTTGTAAGAATAAAACTAGGATAATTATCCAATTTAGTTACCTTAATTATATCTTGGTCATTTAACAGAATCGTATCTAAAATACGAATATGTTTTATTGGCAATTTTACTAACTTGTATACACTAAAACAAACAAGATATAAAATAAATAACACTAAAAAAAATTTAAGAAAATTAAACCTACGTTTTTTATTCCTCTTTGCCATATTATTACTCCCAATTAACAAATTCTTGTTCAATTAACAAATCCACGTTTTGTTTTTTCTTTACCTCTTCTTTAACATGCATAATAAGATTTCTTATATCATTTGCTGTTGCATGATTATAATTTACTATAAAATTAGCGTGTTTTAGGCTAACTAAAGCTCCCCCCACCATCTTTCCCTTCAAACCTGACATTTCGATAAGATGCCCCGCGAAATCATTAGCAGGATTTCTAAAAACACTTCCAGCACACGGATATTCAAGTGGTTGAGATACTAATCTTCTTTTTTTGCGATCTTCAATTAAATTCATGATTTCTTTACTTTTGCCCTTTTTTAGTACAATTGTTGCTTCTACACATATATATCCTTCGTTATGTTGCAAAAATGAATCGCGATAGTGAAAATTAAGTTCTTTATTACTCATTTCCTTGACTATTAAATCAGGAGTTATTACTTTAATTGATCTAACAACATAGCCCATATCAGAGCCATACGCGCCGGCATTCATATGAATTGAACCACCAACTGAACCAGGAATACCGGTTGCAAATTCAAGACCTGTTAAGCCCATCTTAGATACTTTATATGCTAATTTCATTAAATTATAACCGGCTCCTACAGCAATTGTTTTATCATCAATTTTCAAACTGTTCAATGAATCTAATTTAATAATAACCCCATCGTAGGGTTTATCACTGAAAATTAAATTAGACCCATTACCGATTATTTTATACTTAACATTATTTTCTTTTAGAATTGTCAATAATTTGATTAATTTTTGAATTGAAGATGGATAAACAATTAAAGCAGCCTCTCCACCAACACGATATGTAGAATATTTAGATAATGGAATATTTTCTAAATATTCTCCTATTTTATTTTTTCTAATCTCTTTTATTATGTTTTTCATTACTATTTCTCCTATTAACTAATTTGTAAACTTCATCATAGATGCGAGTTGCACTATCACGAATGACAAGACGGGATAAATTTTTCTTAATCCTGTTATATTTTTCTTTATCTCTGAACAAATCATCAATCATTCTAACTAAGACATCGCCGTTTAAATTTTTTTCTTCAAGTAAAAGCGCAGCTTCCCTCTCTTGTAAATCAAGAGCGTTTTTATATTGATGATTGTTTGGGACATAAGGGCTTGGAATAATAATAGCTGGAACATTAAGTGCTATTATCTCACTCATAGTAGAAGCTCCTCCCCTAACAACCATTATGTCTGTTACCTTATATAATCTTAAAATATCATTATGATAATCAATTATTTTGATATTTGATGTAAATTTTAAATCTTTAAAATCGTTATAATGACTTTTGCCAGTAATAAATAACACTTCATATTCTTTGTTACTAAATAATTGTAGCATCTTTTGCATTTTAGAGTTAATTGTTTCAGAGCCTAAAGATCCCATAACAATCACAACTAATTTTTTATTAGGCGTTAATCCTAAATCCCTTTTATCTAATGGTAGTTTTTTAAGTGCTTCTTCACTACTAGGATTGCCTGTATAAATAACTTTTTCTTTATCACTTACATAATCAACTGTCCTTTCAAAAGAAACAGCCATTTTATCAACATATTTCATTAAAAAACGATTTGTTAATCCTAGAACACTGTTTTGCTCATGAATAAAGGTTGGATATCCCAATTTTTTAGCAGCATATATTACAGGCCCTGTTACGTAACCTCCTACTCCAATTACAACATCTGGATTAAACTCCTTAATTATTTTTTTAGCTTCTTTAATAGCTTTTAGAAAATAACGTATTGTTTTAATATTTTTAAATATATTTTTGCGTTGCATTCCTACAATAGTTAGTTCTTTGTATTTTATGCCATACTTAGGGACAATTTCCTTCTCCATACGATTATGAGTTCCTATATATAATATATCACTATTTGGCTCTTTTGCTTTTATTTTATTTATTATGGCTAACGCGGGATAAATGTGCCCTCCTGTACCACCAGCACTAACTATAACACGCATATCATCACTCCCATTATAATTATATCATGAATAAAGATGTTTAATTAATTAAAAATTAAAAAGGAATGGTTTCAATACGTTTAATACTAACCATTCCAAATATAGTATATATATTTATTCTAAGATTGTTACAAATTATGGACTAACATAAATATTATTGAAGCCATGCATTATTGCTTAATTCTTCTTCCTATATTTTTATCATATATAATTTCTGAATCTGCAATCTTAGATACACTAATCTTTGCAGCCTAATTTTCCAAAGAAGAATTTGTCTATCTGCTTTTGGTATGCCCTTCCTTTTTGACTTTTTATCTTAATCATTAATTATATGCTGAATCTCTAATAAATCCCTTTCATTTACTGTTGCATAAATGCACATAAGTGAGAGGTTAAATTGTGCTATTGTATATTTTAATAGTTTTGTCCCCATATTTTTTAATTTTAATCATTTTCAAGTTTCCATATTCTTCTTTTAAACCATCATCCATAAATTCACATATAACTTGTCCATTAGGTAATAATAAATGATTATCATTTATATAAGCCAGAACGCTATTAAGTATGTCATTTTGGTATGGTGGATCTAAAAATATCAAATCAAACTTTATATTATTATCTTTAAAATAAGATAATGCTTTTTCATAATCCATTAACATCACTTTTGTTTGTTCTTCAATTTTTAATACCTTTATGTTTTCTTTAACTGCCTCATAAGATTCTTTATTCTTATCAACAAGATAGCAAAAAGATGCTCCATTACTAATCGCTTCTATTCCAAGGGAACCAGAGCCGGCAAACAAGTCTAGACATATTGCAGTTTCCACCTTAGATTGAAGTATTGCAAATAATGATTCCTTTATCTTATCCATGGTTGGTCTAGTGCCCTTTATTCTATCTCCTTTAAGTGTTCGTCCTTTAAATTTACCGCTTATTACTCTCATAAAACCTCCACTAAATATCTTGACAATTCTTTTTTGTATTAATTAATGCATTTAATTGTTTGTTAAAATTTAAAATACAAACATTTAATTTACTATAAATAGTACGATATTCAATAACTAGTGAATGTTTATATATTTTTTCTTTTAAATTAATAAACTCTGGTGTTATTATTGAATTATTTTCATAATCGGCCTTCAATTTATTAAATTTTTTAAACAATAAACATAATTTATTATCATTATCCATTTTCATCTTAAGTTCTTTTAAACGTTTAACATAGTAACTATTATCAATTACTTTTATAGCTTGTTCTACTTTATCCATTACGTCAATCATTTTATCACCTACTTAAATGTATTTAAGAAAGTACTAATCAAATCTAATTTACTTGCTATATTTCCTATTTTGTCGGTTGGTCTAAGACGATAATTTTCTCTCATTTCACTTACAAAATCATTAAATCGTTCGGGATAACGATTTAATATCTTATACCAATGTGAATTTTCCCTTAGATAACGAGCATAATTAGAATCGTTCTTTATTTTAAATTGAATATCTAAATTCATTAATCTTCAAACCTTCGATATATTGGCCTTGGCTTGTATGGTTCTTTCACATCTATTTTATCAGTTACATCACCCTTTTTAGTAAAATCTTGGACTAAACCAATAGCTTTTTGCAGGCCATTTATGCCTTCTCTTACAGTATTCATATCAACCTTCTTAAGAGAGTTGATGATATCAGTTAGACCAAAAGTAGTTAATTTAGTTGCCCCATCTTCTACTGCTTTCCCATATTTTTGCCACTCTAGATGATCAGATCCATATAAAAACCATAATTCATAGAATTGTTGCCATGACATTTTTCCACTTTTAACATAAGAAATAAGCTCTGGTTTTGTTTTAACAAATGCCTTAAATTCTTCTATCTTTTTCATATAACCACCCATTACATTCTATGCGTATGAGTGGTTTTCTTTACTATAAATCTTCATCAATATTATCTAGCATATCATCTATTTTATTCATTTCATCATCTATTTCTAATAATGATAATTGCCTATATTCATTTACTTCAATGTCTTGTTTTGCCTCTTGTATCTCTATCTTTAAATCTTGTTCTTCCTTAGTTGGTGTTGCCACTTCAAAAGCATCATTTAATTTGCCCTTATGAATACTTGTTCCTGTACTATAACGATCCATTATCGTAAATTCACTTGTTTTAACAAATACAATATCATTACCAACTTTCAAACCAAATATTCGTTTATTATCAGATACAAATGTTTTAAGAAGTTTATGAGGATTAGTCTTAACTTCCCTAATGATTAAGACTCCTTTACGTGCTCTTGAGGTAATTTCTATATCACTAATACGAACTCTTTTCCCTGTTCCTTTATCAGTCACAACACTAATATATTCTGCATTTTCACCAAACACGTTACCACTAATAACATAATCATCCTTTAAATTAATAGCTTTTACCCCACTACCTCTCGTTCCAATGATTGGTACTTCATCAATTAGATATCTAAGAGCATATCCATTGTGAGTAGTTATTAAAACATTAGAAGCTTTATTATAAGAAATATTAACAACTAAATCTTTGTCCTTCAACTTTATTGAAGTGATTGGTTTAGAATAACGTTGTACTTTAAAATCACTTAATTTAGTTCTTTTTATCATACCTAATTTAGTGAAGATTGTTATATAAATATCTTCATTAAAATCATAAACAGGTACACTGCCAATAATATTTTCATCAGATGATATTCCAATAATATTACTGATATGCTTGCCTAGTTCTTTCCATTTAGTATCAGGTATTTCATACACTGGAACATATAAATAATTACCCAAGTCAGTAAATACTAAGATTGTATCTAAAGTATTTACTTCGTATAGTCCAATAATATAATCTCCTTCTTTTAGGAGAGTATCATCATCACTTGCACTATAACTTCTTTTCGACACTCGTTTGACATATCCATCTTTTGTTATAACAACAATTACATCTTCCCGAGGAATAAGAGAGGTAGTATCTATTTTTATTTCAGTTACTTCTTCCTTTATTTCTGTTAATCTTGGCTTACAATATTCTTCTTTTACTTTTGATAATTCCATTTTTATTAATTTCATTAAAACTTCTTTTTCTTCAAGGATTTTATTTAAACCTTTAATAGTAATAGTTAAATTTTTTAATTCACTTTCCAAAGCAGTAACATCAGTATTAGTTAAACGATATAATTGCAACGTTACGATTGCTTCTGCTTGTATCTCCGTAAAACCAAATTGCATTACTAAATTTTTCTCAGCATCGGCTTTATTCTTACTTGCTCTAATCGTTGCGATAACCTCATCTAATATCGATAAAGCCTTAATCAACCCTTCAACAATATGAAATCTAGCTTGAGCATGCTCTAAATCAAATCTAGTACGATTAATAACTACTACTTTTTGATGATCGATGTATGCTTTTAAAATATCAATAATACCTAAGAGACGCGGTCTACGATTAACTATTGCAACCATATTAAAGTTATATGACGTTTGTAATTCAGTATTTTTTAATAAATAATTTAAAATTAAAGTTGAATTTGCATCTTTTTTTAGGTCAATTGCAATTCTAAGCCCATCTTTATCAGATTCATCCCTAATTTCTAAAATACCATCAATTTTCTTTTCAATTCTAATATCATCAATCTTTTTAACTAGTAAAGCTTTATTGACTTCATATGGTATTTCGGTAATAATCATTTGATTCTTACCTTTATTATTTTCAAAAGTCACCTTTGATTTAACATTTATTTTACCCCTACCAGTTTCATAAGCTGATCTAATACCATCAATACCTTCTACGATACCCCCAGTTGGAAAATCAGGTCCTTTGACAATCTCAATTATATCTTCTAACGAAGTGTTTTCATCTTCAATCAATTTAATTGTAGCATCAATAACTTCGCCTAAATTATGAGGCGGAATATTAGTTGCATAACCAGCACTAATACCACTAGATCCATTAACTAAGAGATTGGGGAATTTAGCTGGTAAAACTGTCGGCTCTAATCTTTTATCATCATAATTGGGTGACCATTTTATTGTTTCCCTTTCAATATCTTTTAATAATTCTCCACTTATCTTAGATAATCTAGCTTCCGTATAACGATGTGCTGCTGGACTATCTCCATCGATGGAACCATTATTACCTTTCATATCAATTAAAATATGATTATTTTTCCAATATTGACTCATTCTAACCATTGCATCATATATTGATGAATCACCATGAGGATGGTATTTACCCATCGTTTCCCCAACAGCATTAGCACTTTTATTATATGGTTTATCATAAGTCCATTTATTTTTATACATAGCATATAAAATTCTTCTTTGAACAGGTTTTAAACCGTCACGAACATCTGGTATAGCTCTATCTTGAATGATATATTTAGAGTATTTTGCAAAACGTTCACCCATTATTTCTTCAAGTGAATAATCATATATTTTCTGAATAATATCTTTCATGGTCTTACCTCATTCTTTATGTTATAATCGTCTTCCATAGAAAACTCAACATTCTCATCGATCCATTCCTTACGAGGTTCTACTTTGTCCCCCATTAAAACACTAACCCGGCGTTCAGCTAACATGGCATCTGTAATTGACACTTTAATAAGTGAACGAGTAGCTGGATTCATTGTTGTTTCCCATAGTTCATGAGCATTCATTTCACCAAGGCCTTTATGACGATTAACAACGTAATTTTTTTTATCTTTAGTAGCTGCCTCTAATTCCTCTTTACTCCATAAATATACTTCATCTCCTTTACTGAATTCAACTTTAAATAAAGGAGGTAGTGCAATATATAACTTACCTGCTTCAATAAGCGGTTTCATATAACGATAAAAGAATGTTAGTAACAACACTTGAATGTGAGCTCCATCATCATCAGCATCAGTCATTATAATTATCTTATCATAATTACAATCCTCAAGTTGAAAATCAGACCCTGCCCCTGCCCCAATTGCGTATACCATCGTATTTATTTCTTCGTTTTTAAATATTTCATCCCTTCTTGTTTTTTCAGTGTTAACTACTTTACCCCGTAATGGAAGAATTGCTTGAAATTTTCTATCACGACCCTGTTTAGCTGAACCTCCTGCCGAGTCACCTTCAACTAAAAATAGTTCATTCTTTTTAGGATCCTTTGTTTGAGCCGGCGTTAATTTGTCACTAATGTTCCTTTCCTTTTTAGTGCCTTTATCTTTCCTTGCTTCTTCCCTTGCCTTTCTAGCTGCTTCTCTAGCTTCCTTTCCTCTTAAAGACTTGTTTAAAAGGGACGATGCAATTTCCTTGTTTTCTTCCAAGAAAAAAGATAATTTTTCAGTAACAATATTTTCAATAGCGGTTCTTGCAATAGGAGTTCCTAATTTGGCTTTGGTCTGTCCTTCAAATTGAAGTAAAGCTTCTGGAATCTTAAGAGAGATAATTGCTGTTAATCCCTCTCTAACGTCACTGCCTTCAAAGGATTTGTCCTTACCTTTAAAATAGTTATTTTCTTTTGCATAATCATTAAAAACACGCGTAAGAGCAGTTTTAAATCCTACTTCGTGAGAACCACCATCAGTGGTCTTAACATTATTGACAAATGATATTATATTTTCAGCATAAGTATCAGTATATTGAAAAGCTACCTCAACTTCGATCTTATCTTTTTCACCATTAAAATGGACAATTTTATGTAATTTGTCCTTATCTTGATTTAAAAAATCAACAAATGCCTCTAAACCATTTTCATAATGGAATTTATCTGCTTTTTTGTCTTCTTCATCAATTACTTCAACCATTAAACCTTTAAGTAAAAATGCACATTCTTGCATTCTTTCACAAATGGTCGTATAACTAAAACTTATATTTCCAAAAATATCTTTATTTGGCATAAAATGAACAGTAGTCCCCGTTCTATTAGTAGTCCCTATTTTAGTAAGAGGCGTTCCTACTTTACCACCATCTATAAATTTAATATAGTATTCTCCACCATCTCGTTTACTAGTAACTTCCATCCAAGAACTAAGGGCATTAACAACCGATGCTCCAACCCCATGAAGTCCTCCTGATACTTTATATCCACCATCGTTAAATTTACCACCCGCATGCAAGACAGTATATATTACTTCGGCAGCAGTTCTACCACTTTCGTGCATTCCTATTGGAACGCCCCTACCTTCATCAGATACAGTTATAGAACCATCACTATGTATAATGATTTTTATATATTCCCCATACCCGTTAATTACTTCGTCGATACTATTATCTACTATTTCCCATACAAGGTGATGAAGACCTCTTTTATCAGTTGAACCAATATACATCCCTGGTCTTTTTCTAACTGCTTCTAACCCTTCTAATATTTTAATTGATGATTCATCATACTTTGCTGTCATGGACTCACTCCTTACCTCATCTATAGTAATTATAACAAAAAAAAAGCAATTTATCTATATTGCCTTTTAAAATCCATTTAATCTCATAATTATAATCCTGTGCCTGTCGATAATAATGGACGAAAGCCAAAATTCCATCTGTATCAGCTGAAGCACCATAAAAATCAAAGTTTATAAATAGTTTCCCCACTATAATCACTATCTAATCTAAACCATGGTCTCCATGTAAGAATAGTCATCATACCACGGTGCTGCACCTGAGCCTGTGCTGCTTATTTCATATGTGGTATCCCCCTTTTTAGGGATAGCTAAAGTATAATTGTATAATCTACTATCAGTTGAGGCCGCCATATA
Organism: uncultured Muribaculaceae bacterium; assembly: GCA_964595115.1. Taxonomy (GTDB): domain Bacteria; phylum Bacillota_I; class Bacilli_A; order RF39; family UBA660; genus CAZQOT01. The sequence goes on from CAZQOT010000014.1 coordinate 12,216, forward strand.
CACATTTTTATATTTTCCATCAGCATTCAAAACACTACTACTATAAATTAATAAATTTTCTTTACTTGCAATTATCAATAGCATTATAAATTTTTTGATAACTACTACTATTGTAATGTAATCCGTCATCATCTGCTGTATGCGATATACTTGAATAAATATCACAATATTTTATTGTAGAACTGATTTCATTTTTTACTTTAGAATTAAAACTAATAATATTATCATTTGTTACAGAACCACTATATCTTGCTCTGTCTACTGAAGTTACTGATACAATTATTATTTTATGCTTACTCCAAGATGATACTAAACCATTATAAGTACTTATATAATTAGCTGTATTATATATATCATTAACACCTAAATTAATAATAATATTATATGCAGTGTTAGGATTGCTATTTAAAATATTGTTTACAGAAGATATAGCTGTATTTTTAAACCACGATAGATTTTGACCAACTTCAGCCACGCATTTTTCAGTAGCGTTTAAAGCAACTGCATTGCACATTCCAACCGTTCTAGAATCACCTACATAAATAG
>CAZQOT010000014.1:12861-17875 GCA_964595115.1 uncultured Muribaculaceae bacterium
CTTGTAATAGTAACAAAATAATCACTCCTATACTATGAATTATAAATCATTAACGATATTGTTACAATAGTTGCTGACTAAAAATGTAAATCAATACTATATTAATAAAAAATAAATCAACAAAATGTCAATTTATTCTAAGTTTACATTGTGATAAATTTGTTGAACATCTTCAACTTCATCAAGCAATGATAATAATTTTTTAAATTGCTCTAAATCTTCCCCTTCTAATGTAATTCTTTCATGGGGAATCATTGTTATCTCATCTAGTTCAAATTGGACATCAGCTTTAGCTTCTATAATAGCATTCTTAATTTTAAATAAATCTGATGGATTACCATATAAAGTAATCATATCCTCTTCCAATTCTATATCAACCACATCAACTTCTCCATTGATTAAAGCTTCTAGCGTTTGTTCTTCAGTTAAACCTTTAAAACTTAGTACACATATATTATCATACATATGTGATACGCTTCCTTGAACTCCTAATTTAGCCTTTGCTTTAGAGAATACTCCACGAATGTATCCAATTGTTCGATTAACATTATCAGTTAAACAATCAACAATAATAGTAGATGATGAGGGTCCAAAACCTTCATATCTAACACTTATGTAAGTTTCATCAATTCCACTATTTACTTTATCAATAGCTCTTTTGATAATATCTGATGGAACTTGATCTCTTTTGGCTTTTTCAATTAATCTTTTCAAAGTAGGATTGGCATCAGGATCAGTTGATTTTTTTGCTGCTTGATATATTTCCTTGGCATACATTGAATATACTTTAGCCTTTGCTGCTCCTGTTTTTTGAATTGATGCTTTTCTAACTTCGTAGGCTCTGCCCATATTTTCACTCCTTAGTCTATTAATATTATGCTTGACTTTCTATTTTTAATCTTCTTCCTCTTGCTTTCCTTCCAATTTTACCAATACTTCCCTTGGTTTAGAACCATTAGCAGGTCCTATTATACCTCTACTTTCCATAATGTCAATAATTCTAGCAGCTCTATTATATCCAAAACGAAATTTTCTTTGTATTAAAGAGGCACTTATTTTTCCTGCGTTAACAGCAAATTCAACTATTTCATTATACATTGGATCATCTTCTGCGGTGTCATATCCTTCTTTAGAAGTAGTTTTCGTATCATCAATTGTAAGACTTTCATCATATTGAGCTTTTTGTTGTTTAATAGTAAAATCGACAACCCGTTTTATTTCCTCATCAGAAACAAAACATCCTTGAAGACGAATAGCGGTATTTTCACCCATTGGTAAAAATAACATATCTCCTTTACCTAGTAATTTTTCAGCCCCTCCTTCATCTAATATTGTTCTTGAGTCAACGTTACTACTGACTGCAAAAGCAATTCGTGAAGGAATATTGGCTTTCATAATACCTGTAATAACATCAGTCGATGGACGTTGGGTCGCAACTATTAAATGGATACCAGCCGCTCTTGCCATTTGACCAATACGAATAATTGAATCTTCAACCTCTTTAGATGCTGTTAACATCAAATCAGCAAGTTCATCTATTACAACGACGATAAACGGCAGTTTGTTTAAGCGGTCGTCCTCAGGTAAGTTTTTATTTTTTTCATCAATATATTTATTATATGTTTCTATATTCTTTGTTTCAGTATTAGTAAAGAGTTCATATCTTGATTCCATTTCAGATACTATTTTCATTAGTGCAATAGCAGCTTTCTTTGGATCAGTAACAACAGGTGACATGAGATGAGGAACTCCATTATAGACACTTAACTCTACTTTTTTTGGATCGACCAAAACCAACTTAACCTCATCAGGACGGCAACGCATTAAAATAGAAATAAGCATCGTATTAATACATACTGATTTACCAGAACCAGTAGCGCCTGCCACTAACAAATGAGGTGTCTTATTTATTTCTACATAAGAATTCTTTCCCATTATATCTTTACCAAGCCCTACTGCCAGTTTACTATTATCGTATAAACTAGGCATTGAAGATATAACATCTCTTAAAGAAACCATTGTATTAATGCGATTAGGTATTTCTATACCTACAGTATTCTTACCAGGAATAGGGGCTTGAATCTTGACTGCTTTAGCAGCCAAAGCCAAAGCTATTTCACGATTAATATTCAAAACCCGATTAATCTTAGTACCAGCTTTTAACTCTATTTCATATTGAGTAACACTCGGTCCCACATGAACTTCTACAACTTTTCCTTCTATTTCAAAATCTTTAAATACCTTCTCAAGAAGCTCAATATTATTTTGAACAATACCTTGTTCAGTATTCATTTGTTTTTTAGGTATATCAAGTAACATCAATGGTGGTAATTTATAAGTTTTATTAAGAACTCCAGGGTGAGAAGCAACAACGGGTTCCTGACTAGTCACTTCTTCTTCCTCATCAACATCATGAACTTGGGTAAGTTCATCAATACTAGATATAATAACTCTTTTATCCTCGGCTTCTTTGGTCTCCTTTTCTGCCTTATCTTTTCTAAAATAATATACTACCCTCTTTATATATTTACCAATTATCTTAACCAGGTCTGATAATGATACATTAAACAACATTACTACTCCAAAAATAACTAATGCTACTATAACAACGTAGGCCCCATCAGCAAATAAACGATTACATAATAACGCAAAAACGGCTCCAATGATTCCCCCTCCAGCATCAATATTACTATGACTAACTTTGAATGCTGTTACTAAATTATTAATTGTTTGTTCAAAAATATCAATGACGGCAGCATTACTTTTTATAAATTCTAAATGGCAATAAATTAAAACTGCTAAAGATAAAACATATAATCCTATCATTCTCGCTGTAAAAAAATTTGGCTTTTTACGTTTAATAATCATAATAATACCAATATAGGCTAACCAAACTAATAAAACGATGTAATATGAGCCCACTAAAAAAAGAGCAAAACTACTTATAATGTTGCCTACTGGGCCATACCCACCAATCCCTATAATAGCTATTAAAACTAAGAGTAAGCCAACTAACTCAGGATTATGTTCTCTTCCCTTTTTCTTTTCATCTTTTTCTTCTTTTTTCTTAGCCATTATGAACACCTCGTATCTTAATTATATCACGAACAATCTTTTTGGGAAATAGAAAAAACAGTATTGATATACTGTTTTCGGTTTGAAGTTAATATTACTTTCTTTTTTTAGCATACTCATAATTAGGTTCTTTTTCACTTATTCTATATTGTTTGGTTGCTTTCAATATTTCCCTCAAATTAAAATATATGATGCTTGGTACAAGTTCAGTTTTATTAATAAATAAAGCCTTGTTTCGTTCTAACCAACGTTCATTTTTAAGTAACGCATTGAAGATATAATATATGTCCTTTTGTGTTAAATTTTTCCTATCCCCAATATGATTAATATAAGGAATTAATGGACCTAAATTAACATGATGATATATCTTAAAGCCTTCAACTACATCTATCTTAGGTTGAATTCTTTCTATTTCATAGTTAAGTGTGCAATATCTTAAATCATCACTGGCCCCATCCTCAACTTTATACATAATTCTTCTGCAAGATTCTGCATCACCTTTGACTAATAAACCTGCACACATTTCATCACTTGTAGAAACAAAATTTAATGCCATATTCAAAACTCCCTTCACTTCAGTATAATTATAGCATATAACATTCATCACAATTATATAAAAATCACTTTAATAGTGATTCTATTTATGACGCTTTTTTACTAATACTTCTTCAAAATCGCAATCTTTTGATATTATTTTATATTTATGTGTTTTTCTAAATTCCACTCTTTCTTCATGTGGCATATTTAGTATTTGTTCAGCTATATCAATATGTAAGACACCATTTAAATGATCATATTCATGCGATAATACAGTTGCTTCAAAACCTTTATACGTCCTTGTATGACGTTTATTATTTTCATCTTGATATCTTACTATTATTTGGTATGGTCTACTTACCAATCCCATATAATCCATACAGCTTTCACAAGCTTCCCAATACTTTGTTAGTCCTTTTCGATTAATAATCACAGGATTAATCAGTATTCTAGCTTCATTTACTTCTTCATTTTTTAAATAAGATTCTGGGTCAGTACTTTTTATATATATAATGCGCTTTGGAATACCAATTTGAACAGATGATAAAGCAAATATTTTTTTTGATAAACAATATTCTTCTAGATCTTTTATATTTCCAACTAAAGAAATGTCAGAAAATCTGACTTGCCTAGATACTTGCCTTAAATATGGTTCATTATCTAATATCGTTATATTATTTTTCGGCATAATTACCTCATCGTTTATTCATTTAAATATAAGAAAAATTTATTTATGGTGCCACTTGTAAGAATCGAACTTACGTTTGTTGCTTACCATGCAACCGTTCTACCACTGAACTAAAGCGGCATAAAAACTATCTTGCTTTCTTTACTATTTCGGTAGTTGATATTCCTTCATAATAATTAGTATAAACGATTCTAGATCCTATTTCCATTATTTTTCTTCTAAGACTTTCATATTGCATTGTCTCTGGAACAGAAAAAACTACTTCTGGTTGTAATTGCTCAATTATTGGAATATATTCGCTCCACAATAAACGTTCTTTATAATTATTTAGTATATTATATTTTTCAATCAAGTCATTAATATCTAAAACGGGCTCACTTAAAATTGTGTAATCTACAGCCTTAATATTATCTATAATATTTATTCTTTGTTCTTCTGATATTATTGGCCTGTTATTTCCTTTTAGAGGCTTTATTCCTTTATCATTCATTACCACTACAACTAAAATATCCCCATTGACTTTGGCATTATTTAAAAATTGCAAATGTCCATAATGAAACATATCAAACCAACCAGCACATATAACTGTCTTTTTTCCTAATTCTTTTATCTTTTTAAGATCGCATACTTCAATAATCATATACCCAATACCCCGCTATATATTAATGGCGTCCTCGATTGGAGTCGAACCAACGACCTATCCCTTAGGAGGGG
>CAZQOT010000015.1:0-16921 GCA_964595115.1 uncultured Muribaculaceae bacterium
CCTTGTAAAACAGTTGCAGGATTATTTCCTAGGATTGTTATTGTTGGTGGAGTATTGTCTAAATTAAAAACGTTACTTCTAATTATTGTTGTATTATCATTTAAATCCTTGGCTAGTACCCATAAGTAGTATCCACCTGTTACTCCATCAGGACTGTTTATTGTTTCTCCACTTGTAAATGATGTGTTAAATGATTCTTCACTTGGTGCTGTGGTGCTTGTTGTCCATTGATATTTTAAACTATTTGTATTAATACCAGTATGAGCATCAATTGCTGTAACAGTTATACTCCTGCCTTTCGCCCATTCGGCATTACCATTCATACTAAAAATAATATTTGGTGGAGTAGTATCAATGATAAATAATTGTTCTTGAAGATGTTCCTTTATTACCAGCATTATCATAAACAGTATACTCAATAGTATATGTTCCTGGCACATTTGGATTAACCGTTCCCGTTGTAACAATTCTCTCTGTTATATTTCCATCTTTATTGTCTATAGCAGTCGCTCCGGCATCCACATACAAACTACCGGTTCCAAGAGTGACGGGATTATCACCTAACACTATTATAACTGGTGCTTTATCATCATCACTAGGAGTTCCTTCTTCAGAAGTAAAATGAGCTTCACTTTTTATTTTTCCATTTTCTAATTTAAAACTAACATAGCTAGCAAATTTATTAATACTCTTCTTTTCATCACGAGGATCTACTAATTGATCCTCTTCAATATATCTATTACTTAATAAAACATGAACAAAGACATTAAGTGGTTGGGATGGAGTGATGTTTGATTTCAAGTTATTATCTTTCACATACTCATGTGCTTTATCCTGTATATTATTAACTAGCATTTCATATGCTGCTTCTTTTGAAGTTTTTAAAACGTTTTGAATTCTAGGTATAGTTAAAACAGCAATAACCCCTAAAATAATTATTATTGCTAAAACTTCAACTAACGTAAAACCTTTTTTCATAAAACACCTCCTATTTAACAAGTAAATCGAGGACATGAGTATAATTGATTGATAAAAAATATATTATTAACGCTGCGGCACTTAAATAAGGACCGAACGCAATAATGTTTGTTTTTTTACGAAATAATATTATTAAAGAAATAGGAAGGGCTAAAAAAGCAGCTAAAGCAATAACTAAAATAACGTTTTGCCAGCCTATAGCAAGGCCAAAAACAATCATTAACTTAATATCCCCACCACCAAGTGATTCTTTTTTAAACATTAAATCACCTAATAGTTTAATTAGAAACATTAAAACAAAGGGTATAACAGCATTCATAAACAACAATGTAATTTCATATCCCATCAACAAACGCTCAGTAAAAAGCATTATAGTTGATACAATTATTACTTCATCTGGGATAATCATATATTTAATATCACTAATTATTATAATTAGTAAAGCAGAGGAGAAAGTCAATGCTACAATCAATTCAGATGTTAATCCAAACGTTAAATACGAGATAACAAAAAGAACTCCAGTTAAAAATTCAAACACTGGATAAAATAAACCTATTTTCTTTTTGCAATGCTTACATTTGCCCCCTTGAATAATATAAGAAATAATTGGTATTAATTCCATTACCCCTAATCTTTTCTTACATTTTGGACAATGGGATGGAGGTTTAATCAATGATTCTCCATTTGGCAAACGGCATCCGACAACATTATAGAAAGAGCCCATAATAGTACCAAATATAAAGAAAAATATTGAGTATATTGTCTCCATTTTACAATCCCCCTTCTCCGCCTAATCCTAGTTGACCATAAATACTAAACATTGGTAAGACAACTGATAATAGGATAACCCCTACAACAACAGCTAAGAATATAATTAATGCCGGTTCTATAAAAGCCTTTATTTGATTGACTGCATTTTTATGTTCTTCTTGGTAATATTGAGCTACTTTTTCCATCATTGGTCCTGGTTGACCAGTACGTTCTCCTGTTAATAACATTTCATATGCCACAATAGGAAAAGCCCAATGATTTTTAAATGAAACCGAAACAGGATCTCCTCGTGCAACATTAGTAATAGCATCAAAAATTAACATTTTATATATCTCGTTGCTTGTTATTTTACTTAGTATTTCCATACTACTCGTTATAAAAACATTATGATTCCATAGTGATGCAAAAGTCTTAGAAAACATTGTTACTTCATTGTATATCATTATTTGACCAATTATTGGTACGTGCATCAATATCCATTGAACGATAAGTCTAAAAACTTTAACATTTTTATACATAAAATAAAAACTTGTGATAATAGCTATAACCACTAATAATAACCATATATAATTATGAATAAGAAAGTCACTCAAATTAATAATAACTGTTGTTATAGCTGGCACTTCTGCATCAGCATCTTTATACATTTTGATGAAAGATGGTATAACAAACGTTAAAATGAATATTATAACGCCAATAGCAAAAATGCTAATAACGGCTGGATATGTCATCGCTGATTTCATTTGTTTTCTTGTTTGAGAAATAGCACTATAATAATCGGCCATATCATCAAGTGTTTCTGATAAGTTACCTGCTAATTCAGCAGATTTTACCATATTTACTAATAGTTTTGGAAAAGAACTTGCTTGCCTTTCAAGCGCTTCACTGAAACTATCGCCCATTGTTAAATCATAAATAATAGATTTATATAAAGATTGAACTCCCCTATCTCTACTTTGCTTGCTTAATACTTTTATTGAATCAACTAACGGAATACCAGATTTAATATATGTTGATAATTGCGTTAAAAAGAAAACTAATTCATTTACCTTCATTTTACGATTAACACTAATATTCCTATTTAAGGCCTTAATTGTTTCTATTTCATATACTTCATAGCCTTCAGCTAATAAATATGAATGAACATCTAATTTTGAAAAAGCCCCCAACTGTCCTTTTTCAACTTTACCATCAGGATTTTTAGCCACATATCGAAAGAACATCTTTCTTTCACTACGTACAGCATCTACTGCATCAAAATCAATCAATAATGCTTGACGCTTCATTTCGCGTCTATTACGCATATCTCTAACAAAACTAAGGCCATTTAGCCATTTAACAAATCCTTCTTTGATGCTTTTAGGTAAATTGCTAAACGTTTCAGCTCTTTTCCTTATTCTTTCTTCTTTTTCTTTTTCAGATGCTTCACGGATTTTTTTTTGCATCTCTTTTTCTTTAATCTCGTTATCCTTACGTTCAGATTCTTTTTTAATTTTAGATTGTTCTATTTTTAATTTGGCTTCTTTACGTTTTTCTTCTATTAATGCCTTTTCTTGTTCTCTTTTAGTTTGTTCTATCTTGCGTGCTTCTTCTTGTTCGATTCTTTCTTTTTCTTGTTTAGCAAGAATAGCTTTGCGTCTCTCTTCCTTTTTAGCTCTAAGTAATTTTAATTTAGTTCCCTTTTCTGCTCTTTCTTTTGCTTTTTGAGCCTTAATTAGCTTTCTTTGAGCTTCCTTCTCAGCTTTTTCTTTTGCTTTTTGATCAAGAATCGCTTTGCGTTTTTCTTCTTGTTGAGCTCTAATTAATTTTAACTTAGCTTCCTTCTCAGCTCTTTCTTTTGCTTTTTGAGCAAGAATAGCTTTGTGTTTTTCTTCTTGTTGAGCTCTAATTAATTTTAACTTAGCTTCCTTCTCAGCTCTTTCTTTTGCTTTTTGAGCAAGAATAGCTTTGCGTTTTTCTTCTTGCTGGGCTCTAATTAATTTTAATTTAGCTTCCCTCTCTGCTCTTTCTTTTGCTTTTTGAGCAAGAATAGCCTTGCGCTTTTCTTCTTGCTGGGCTTTAATTAATTTTAACTTAGCTTCCCTCTCGGCTCTTTCTTTTTCTTTCTTAGCTAAAAGAATTCTACGTTCTTCTTCTTTTTTAGCCTGAATTATTTTTTGCTTTGCAATTCTTTCTGCCCTAATTTTTTCTCTTTCAATTAAGGCTAAACGACGCTTTTCTTTGAGATATTTAAGTAATTTATCAAATGCCTTATCAAGCACATCAAAAACAGTTAATAAACCTATACCCAAGTTAATAATAATAAATTGTATAACCTTAAAGAAGCCTAAAAATATCATTTTTAGACCACGAAAAAACCACAAAGACAAAAATGCTACAACTTTGCCTACTACTATTATCCCTTTAAATAAATATACAAATAAAGATCTTAGTAACAATGCACACTTTTTAATTAAATAAAAAATACCACTTAATACTTCGCCGACCCCTACTATTAACCACTTAAAAGGCAATAACAAACTCCATAATTTCATAAAGTTGCACCTCCTAAGACGTGTTACCTATCATGTAACGATTATATCACAAAAGTCTAAAAATTAAAACTTTTTTTGACTATTTTCATATATTATTTTGAGGAGGTATTCTTATGTTTAATCAAGGACCTATGTATCAGCCTTTTAGCCGTATGCTTGGGGGACTACCAAAAGCCGGGTTTAATTGGAGTGGTTTACTGAGTAATACTCAAAAAGTACTTGGTATTGTCAACCAAGCTATCCCCGTTTTTTATCAAGTAAAGCCTATATGGAACAATGCTAAAACAATGTTTAGAGTCATGGGTGAAATGAGTAAAGCAAATACAAACAATAATAGCCACAGTAATGTAGCAAATGATAATTCTACAAATACCGCGGCTAGTAATCAATCAAATAATGGACCTAACTTTTTCATTTAATGTAAGTTTTTAATTTATTAATATATGTTTTTAACTGTCTCCTTTTTACAAAATACTGGTGAGGTATTGAATTATATAATATCTCTTTTTTCCTAATCTCATTAGTTATAAGTTCTATAAAAAGATTGTTTTTTTCTTTTCTTAGACATGGTCCTAATAAATAATCATCTATATAATATGTATGCTTTCCCTTTTTAAAGTGAATTATTATATATATAATGTTATTTTCTTTAACTAGAGTTTCATTAGCAATATAATATCCTAATTTACATATTTCTTTTCTAGCAAAAAAATAATCGACATTTGGTTGAATAATAATGTCCTCTACATCAAATAATTTATTTTTGTCACTTTTTAATATTTCTACTATTTTGTTACCACCTAATCCAGATATTATAATTGTATCTATCTCATTTGAAGATATACTATCTAAACCATCAGCTAATATTAATTTTATTTTATCTTGAACTCCATATTTTACTACATTTAATTTAGCTTGTTTTAGTGCTCCTTCTCTTATATCAATAGCTATTGCTTTTAGATTTGGATGGGTTGATACTAAATATATATCTAATAGTGCATGGTCACATCCAATATCAACTATTTTAGCATCTTTTTTAACAAAAGAAGCTATAGCCATAAGGCGTTTAGATAATTTAATCATTTAAATATTCTTTTAATTTCCTAGATCTTGATGGATGTCTTAGTTTGCGTAAAGCTTTAGCTTCAATTTGTCTAATACGTTCCCTTGTGACATTAAAGATATTGCCGACTTCTTCTAAAGTTCTAGAGGTCCCATCAACTAAACCAAAACGGAGTTTCAAGACTTCTTCTTCTCTTTCAGTTAATGTTTGAAGAACTAATGAAATATCATCTTTCAAGACTTCATTAATAGCATAATCTTCTGGACTCATATTACTTTCATCAGGGATAAAATCACCTAATTTTGAATCTTCTTCTTCTCCAATAGGCATTTCTAACGATAATGGATCTTGAGCTATTTTAAATATTTCTCTAATTTTTTCAACGCTAATACCCATCTTTTCTGCCAGTTCTTCTTCCGTTGGCTCTCTATTTAATTCAAGCGTCGTTTGACGTTGAATACGTTTAAGTTTATTAATTGTTTCAACCATGTGGACAGGTACCCTAATCGTTTTAGCTTGATCGGCTATAGCTCTTGTAATTGCTTGTCTTATCCACCACGTTGCATAAGTTGAAAATTTAAAACCCTTACTAGCATCAAATTTATCAACTGCTTTCATAAGACCAATATTACCTTCTTGAATTAAATCAAGAAATGATAAGTTACGCCCTACATAACGTTTGGCTATACTGACAACTAAACGAAGATTAGCTTCAGCTAAAACATTTTTAGCATGTTCATCCCCTTTGGCAGCTTTGGCTGAAAGATCTAGTTCCTCAGTTAATGACAGTAATGAAATTTTACCAATTTCTTTTAAATACATGCGAACAGGATCATTTATGCTAACGTTTGGGTAATGAAATGTCCTGTAGAAGATCCTTTTCAGGGGCCCCCTCTTTATCTTCTTCACCTTCAACATCTTCTGATACTATTTCAATATTTAAATCATGAAAAGTATTATATAATTCATCTAGCGAATCACTATCTAATTCTAATCCTTTTAGTTCGTCAGCAAGTTCTTCAAAAGTAATGTAACCTCTTTCTTTACCTTTAGCTAAAAGACTTTTCTTTCGTTCCTCAAATGTTTTAATTTCGTTCATCTTCATTAACTCCTTTTCTTAATTCCATAATTTGATTAGCTATTGCTACTTTATCTTCACTATTCTTAAACTCTGTTTGTAATTTTTGCTTAGTTAGTTCAATCATATAATCATTCAATGTCTTAATATAATCATCTATTTCTTCCCTATGATATTGTTCGGGCAATTCTAAATGAATTATTTTATCCAAAACATCTAACAGCTCTTTTTTGTCCTCTAAATAAGCAATAAAATCAGCAATATTAATATCTCCGTATTTTTTGTAAAACGTTAATATTTCGCATGCTAAATATCTATAATTAGCAACCGGTATAAAGACATTGCTTTCATTAAAGAATCTGATAACTTCTTTATATCTTAACATATAAAATATTAAGTTTTGACAAGCAAGTTGATACTTATTAGAGATAATAACTTCTTTTTTTATTGGTTGTGATTCTTTCTTTGTAATTGGTGTCTCTTTATTAAGTAATGAATATAAGGTATCCTCTTTAACACCAGTTTCCCTACTTAATCTTTGAATGGTAATTTCTCTTACAATGTTATCTTTAACCAAATTTAATTCTTTAATAACTTCATTTATGTAATTTGAAATATCACTACTGTTTTCCATATTCTTATCGGCTTTAAAAATAGTCATTTTATAATCTAAGAGCGATAATGGTTCACTCAAATGATTTTTTAGTTTTTCAACCCCATATTTGCTTATATAATCATCAGGATCTAGATTGTCTTCTAATCTAACTATCTTAGGCATAATGCCCAATTTTATCAATTCTTCACCACACGCGATAGTAGCTTTATTACCAGCTTTATCTCCATCGAACATCAATATAACGTTAGGGGATAATCTTTTTATTAAATGAGCTTGTTCTCTTGTAATAGCTGTTCCAAGGGTTGCTATAACATTTTTAATACCTGCTTTATACAAACCAATAACATCAATTTGGCCTTCAACAATGATGACATAACCTTCCTTACGTACATGCTCCTTAACTTTATGATAATTATAAAGAAGATTTCCTTTTTTAAAGATTGGTGATTCTTTGGAATTAACGTATTTAGCACTATCTTCGGTATTATATATACGTCCACTAAAACCTACTACTTTTCCATCAATATTCCATATAGGAAACATAATTCGATTATTAAATACATCATAATAACCTTTATCATTACTAGAACAAAGGCCACTAGCATCAATTGTTTTATCATCATAACTACTAGCATTTAATGTTTTATAAGCTCTATTACCAGTCGTCGATAACCCTATACCAAATTCCCTAATTATTTCCTCATTAATACCTCTTTTTGATAAGTATTCAAGCGCTATCTTACCACTATTAGTTTTAAGATTATTTTGATAAAACTTAAATATAAATTCATACATATCATAGTATTTAGATAAATGTGAATCATTTTTTTTAGTAACAGGACCAATATCAATTGGAATATTAAGCTTGTCCGCTATTTTTTTAACTGATTCAATAAAGCTAATATGCTCGTATGCCATAATAAAACTAAAAACATTACCGCCAACTCCACAAACAAAGCATTTAAAAATTTGTTTGCTAGGATCAACACTCATACTTGGGTTATGATCATCGTGAAAAGGGCAAATACCAAAATAGTTTTTACCCTTTTGTGTTAATGGCACATATTCAGAGACAACATCGATGATATTAACACGATTACGTATATCAATTATTTGTTCATTACTTATACGAGCCATAATATCACTACTTCCTACCTATATTATTCTACAAGGACAAGCCTTTTTCCCCTAAATATCTTCTTTTACTTTCAAAAAACATAAAATTTAATAATTATTTTATAATAATTGTTTCATCGACCTTTTCCATATTTTTAATAAAGCGATTTAGTATGGGCCAAATTTCATCTTCAGTAATATCTAAATTTCTTTTAGAAAATCTATAATTAAAAATCATTTCTAAGAAATCCTTTATATAAGGATATTGTTCACAATGAACATTACAATAATATCCTTCCTCTATTAAACTATCACTCTGAAAAGCATAAACCAAAGGATTTTTGAGGTTAAAAGGACTATATTTGCTTGAAGAAATAATCAATAATTTTGATTGGTCAAGTCTATATAAAGCTTCTTCCACTTGTTGTTCAGACATATTTGCAGGATATAAATAAGCAGTCTCACACTCTTTTTGTTCTAAAAAAATAACTGGCTGCTTATCACCGGCTCCTGGTAATCTTTTGTATTTGTGCCTTTTCATATCAAAATTATACTCAAGACCTTCAACCACCGTTAGCAAGCATTCTAATACATGGCCAAGAACGCTGGCATCAAATTCACCATTTTTTAAAAAAGTGTCAGCTGCCCTACTCAGCTTAATAATTTCATTCTTATTTATTTCATTATCTTGTTGCATAAATTTCTTTCTGGCTTCTAGTTCTTTTAACCGATATATTGCAAAAAAATCTTTTATAGCATTCATAATAACCTCCCTGTTTGGCTACTTATTATAACATATAATTCAAAAAGACAAGTAGCATTTTTAATATAAAAAACCACATAAGTGGTTTAATTACTCTTTGTTTGTCTTTTTTGTTGCGGTTGTTTTTTTAACTGTCGTCGTTTTCTTTGTTGCTGGTTTCTTTTCAGTCGTTTCCTTTTTTTGAGTAACTTTCTTAGTAGTTTCTTTTTTTAAGGCAACTTTCTTAGTTGTTTTCTTTTCTTCTTTCACTTCTGCAACATCTTCTTTTTTAACTTCAGCTTTAGTTTCAGCTTTCTTTAATTTTAAAGCAGCTGGTTTATATTCTTTTCCTGCTAAAGCATCCTTTGAAATGTTTACTAATTCAGTGAATGATGCTGGATTATCAATAGCTACTTCTGATAACATTTTACGATTAATGACTAATCCTGCTTTTATTAAACCATTAATAAATTTAGAATAGCTAATTTCATTTTCTCTACAAGCAGCATTAATTCTTGTTATCCAAATTTTTCTAAAATTACGTTTATTTTGTTTACGATCCCTAAATGCATATACACTTGAGTGCATTATTTGTTCGTGAGCTGTTTTAAATAAACGATGTTTACTTCCGAAGTATCCTTTTGCTAGTTTTAGAACTTTCTTACGACGAGCACGCGCAACAGTTCCTCCTTTAACTCTTGTCATTTGTATTCTCCTCCCTAAATATTTATATTAAAGTCTTTAATCTTCTTTTATCAGCTCTAGTTAGTTCTGATTGATTTCTCTTCTTACGATTAACTTTACTACTCTTTCCTCCAAGGTTATGTCTACTACCTGGATGGCCAATAGAAATTGAGCCGCTTTGTCTTACTCTTATTTTTTTAGCTGTTCCTTTGTGTGTTTTCATTTTTGGCATAAATATTCCTCCTTATTTTTTCTTTGGAGCAAGCATCATAAACATACTTTTAAATTCCATTTTTGGTTGTAGTTCAATTTCTGCTAACTCACCTAAAGCCTCGGCAAAATGAATTAAGACATTTCTTCCTAATTCAGTATGAGCTAATTCACGACCTTTAAATCTAATTGATACTTTGATTTTATGACCTTTCTCTAAGTATTTTGCAACATTCTTAGCTTTTGTATCAAAATCATGTTTATCAATATTGACTGATAACCTGAATTCTTTTAATTCAGTACTACCTTCTCGTTGTTTTTTCATTGATTCTTTAACTTTTTTCTTTTTCTCATACTTAAATTTATTATAATCAAGTAATTTACATACTGGTGGATTAGCTGATTCATTAATTAGAACAAGATCAAAACCAGCATAACTTGCTAATGTTAAAGCATCAGCCTTCGTTTTAACCCCTAATTGTTCTCCCTTAGGACCAATTACTAATACTTGATTAAACCTTATTTGCTCATTGATAGGCAAATCTTTTCCCTTACCCGCTATATGTAGCACCTCCAATATAATATAAAAAGTGAGCAAAATAGTATTTACTCACCTTAAAAAACATATTAAAATAATATTTCCAGGCATTAACCCAAAGCTATAAGCAATCAGGTGAGATAAATACATCTTCTTTCCTTTTTAATTGCAGTTTGATTATATACGATTAATCATATATTGTCAATCTATTATATGCAATATTATTTAATTTATATGATATTTATAAATATTTATCATAAAATTTAATAGGTGATGTTCATGTATCCATCAATTAAAAATCTTGTCTTTGAAGGTGGAGGCATCCTTGAAGTTGCATACCTAGGAGTTCTTGATTATCTTGATGAAATAGGTATTTTATCACAAATTGAGAAAATCGCAGGCTCATCAACAGGGGCTATTACAGCTTGCCTGACTTGTTTTAATACTTCATTTAACGAAATAAAAAAAATGGCATCTTCTCTAGATTGCAAAAAACTTGCTAATGAAGAACCACTAGCTTTAAGGGGAGTATCTGATAACTTTAAAACAGAATTTGAAAGTCTATTTGGAAATTTAAGTTCAGTTTATCGTTTGTTAAATAATTATGGATGGTATTCTACAAAATATATCTATGAATGGATAAAAAAAATAATTGCCACGAAGTTTGATGAAACGAAAAAGAAAGCTCCTTATACTTTTGAAGATTTTGGGGATGAAGAATTACATATTAATAATATAGCTTTTAAAGATTTATATATTGTAGGCACTGATATATCTTATAAATCTTCTGTTGTTTTTTCTTATGAAACAACACCTAAGATGGAAGTGGCGGAAGCTGTGAGAATATCTATGTCTATTCCATTCTTCTTTGAGGCAATAAAAATAAATACAAATATTAAAAGTATATATGCAGATGGTAGTCTTACTCGTAATTTTCCTATTACTTTGTTTGATGAAAACAATATAAACTATGAAACTTTAGGCGTTCGATTTAAAAATAAGATTAAGTATGCCAAAACAAAAAACATTCTCGATTATATTGAAAATATTTTCAGCACCTTATTGAAAGTACAAGACGATGCCTTCAATAATAATTATATTGATCAAAAAAGAACTATAAGTATAAATACTGGTGGTATAGCCCCTCTTAATTTTAATATTAGTGATGATGAACATAAGTTTTTATATGATCAGGGGTATGATGCCGCAGTGGAATACTTTGAAAAAAATTATCTGGAATATAAATAGCCCCACTAACTATTATTAGTGGGGTCTTCTTTTGGCTTTTCCTCTTCTTTATTTAAAAAATAATTAGTAATTGCTAACGCAATTCCCATAATAAAAGCAATTGACGTAAAAATAATTATTCCCGACATTTATTACACTCTCCTTCATCACATTGTAAGCAATTCTTATTTATAGTATAAAGAATGATCGTTAAAACAATAAGCATTAACAAAATAACATATCCTATCATTTTAAACACCAACATATCTTGAGAATACTAATGCCATAATAAATGCTGTTATGAAAGCTATTGGCAAGCCTTTAAAACTCTTAATGATAGGAGCGCGATCTAAATGCTCACGAATAGTTGAAAATATATAAATAACAATCATATAACCAATACTACTTCCTATTGAGTAAACTAACATTTCAATTAAATTAAATTCATTTGATATGTTTAAAAGGACAACTCCCAATATTGCACAATTGGTTGAAATAAGAGGTAAATATGTTCCCAATAATCTGCCTAAAGATTTGAAAAAGCGTTTTATGATAATTTCTAGGAGCTGAACAAAAGATGCAATTACTAGAATAAAGATAATTGTTTTTAAATATTCAGTCTTGCTTGGAACTAAAATACGGTGATAAATAAAATATGTGGCAAGACTAGACAAAGTGGTTACTAATATAACAGCAGCCCCCATATGAAAAGCACTTTTTTCTCTTCTAGATACACCAAAGAAAGGACACATTCCTAAAAATTTATATAAAATTATATTCTGCGTAAAAACACTTGTTAAAAACAATGATATTAAATTCATTTTTCCCTCCCCTTTCTTATAGCATTAATTATGCCAATTAATAAACCTAATGTTAGAAAGGCTCCAGCGGGGGTTAAAAAGAGTTGATTAAGAAAAATGCTACCTTCATCAAACACTTGATACTTCAGCATGTAACCAGTCATATTGCTAACTTTATCCATAATCGTAATAGTATTAGCTCCCAATATTTCTCTAATTAAACCAATCAAGGCTAAAGCAAAGGTATAACCAAATCCTATTTTGAGGGCATCCAAAATACTAGCACCTAATTTATTTCTTGATGCAAAAGATAGTGCTCTACCTAAAACAATGCAATTAACAATTATTAATGGTAAATAAATGCCTAGTGTTCTAGCAAGCGGTTCTACATATTCATTTAATAACAATTCTAGAATAGTAACAAAAGTAGCAATAACAATTATATATGCTGGTATTCTTATATGAGCTCCAATTCTTTTAGAAATCAAAGATATTACTGCATTAGAAAATATTAATATAAGTACCAGGGATAGTCCCATTAAATATCCGTTTTCAAAAGTTGTTGTAACAGCTAAAGCAGGACATAAACCTAGACATAGAACAAAAACAGGATTTGAATCAAATATACTTTTCAATAATTTCTTCATGATATTCCTCCTATCAATAGATAAGCTAAATATATGAGAGTCGAACATATAAAAGCTATAATTGTTAAAGTTAATACTTCTATAATTGATTTTTTCATTGGTTAGCCTCATAATCTTTCAACACTTTATTTATCATTGATTTTAAAGCATTAGATGAAATGGTAGCACCACTTATAGTGTCAGCATTATTCAAATTACTTTGATTATTAATTAACTTATTGAGATAATCTTGATTCTCTATCTCACTCCAGTATGTTTCTTCTTGCTTAGTTATATTTATATTTGTCACTTTATCATTTTCAATGGTTATTATCGCTGTTATAAAGCCATGGAATCCTTTTTGACTAACATCGTAAATTGTTTTTGAGCCTTCAGTATCAATATTGTTTATTTTGAATGATTGATCTGGTTTAACTTTATTATCTTTTATATCATTACCAATAAAAAGACTAATACCAATCATTGTAATCAATAAAACTATTAGTGGAATATAACGATATTTTATCTTAAATTTTGCTTTTGAACCTATCTTATCAAAGATGAATACTAACATATTCATAGTTAAGATAGATGTTAATACTCCCTCTGGATATGGGGTTAAAAATCTAAATATAACCGTTAAAATTCCTAAACTTATACCGCACAATAGTTGTCCACCTTTAGTAGTTGGGCTTGTTACGGGATCAGTTGCCATAAAGACTGCTCCAAACAGTAAGCCACCACTTAAAATGTGAAACACTGGGTATATAATATTAATATTATTTATTGTGCCAATTATAAAAGTCATAATAAAGACAACTGATACATAACTAACAGGAATAATCCATTTAATTACTTTTGTTATTGCTAGATAAATAAAGCCTATTATGATCAATAATTTACTTGTTTCACCAAGACTTCCAGGAATAAAACCCAATAAAAAAGAACTGATTGAACCAAACGGTTTAACTAACGAATCCCATGTTCCTATATGACCCAAATTACTAAAATTACTAAGAGCGGTTGCTCCAGATACTGTATCGACTTCCATCGGATTTAAATAACCACCCAAAGAACTAATTAATGCCCCATAAGATGCTATAACAAAAATAGAGCCTACTAACGCGGGATTAAAGATGTTATAGCCAAAACCACCAAATATAAGTTTCCCAATGAAAGTAGCTACAAAACTACCTAAAACAACAAGCCATAATGGTGTATTAATCGGTAGTGTGAGGGCCATAAATAAACCTGGGAATATCGCAAACGAATTAGCAATTTCATTTCTAATATTATCCTTTTTGACGATAAAACGATAATATAATACTTCGGTCAAAACAGATGTAAAAATTGCTAGTAAAATCATCAATAAAGGTTTAATTCCACCTAATAAATCAGTATAACCTCTAAAGAATGGCATTAAACCATTTTTATAGATAGCAAATAAAATAATTGGCAATAAAGCTGTAAAAAGCCTACTCATTATTTTAGCAGTATGATCTTTATCTTTTAA
Organism: uncultured Muribaculaceae bacterium; assembly: GCA_964595115.1. Lineage (GTDB taxonomy): Bacteria > Bacillota_I > Bacilli_A > RF39 > UBA660 > CAZQOT01. Next base: position 14,497 of record CAZQOT010000015.1, read on the forward strand.
ATGAGGTCCATTATCAAATCCAAATTCCATTTTAATGCCTCCTTATTTCCTTCTTAGCTTCTCTTACACTCTCTCTAATTCTTATCTTTGAAGGGCAAATGTATGAACATAGTCCACACTCAATACACTTCTCAGGATGAAGGTATTTCAAAGTTTCATAATCACGAACATTATCTTTTATTAAAACGGGACAAATGTTAGCAGGACAAGCCTCTATACACCTTCCACATCTAATACATGGTAAGGCCTCCTCTGATTCATCTGGTATAACTAATACACAGTTTAGGCCTTTGGTAACAATCAAATCATCATTTTCTAAACATGTCCCCATCATTGGACCACCAGCGATGAATCTTACACCCTTTATTCCGTTTTTATAACCATCAAACTCCTTCATAACATCCCTCATCGATGCTCCTAATTTAATAAGATAATTCTTAGGTTTTTTTATACATTCTCCTGTAACAGTCACAATTCTTCTACTAATTGGTCTTTTATATTTCAAAGCTTTATAAATAGCATATAAGGTTGAAACATTATTAACGGCAATTCCTTTTTCGCTAGGTAATCTATCATATTTGATTCCTAAAGCTTCTTCGATTAATAAACGCTCCCACCCCATTGGGTATACATTTCTAACACTAGCAATCGATATCTTAGGATAAGTACCTAAATACTTCTCCAAATGTTTACGCATATCAGTGCTATTCTCCTTAATAGCAATAATTCCCTTATCCATTTTATATATTTCCATGATAGCATCGACTGTTTCTAATATTTCATCAGCGTATAATTTTACTATCATATGATCAGCTGTAATGTATGGTTCGCACTCAACAGCATTGACAATAATTGTTTTTAAATCACCTTGATATTTTATATATGTTGGAAAATCACTACCTCCCATACCGGTTACAGCACAATTCTTAAGCAACTCAATAAATGTTTCTTTTGAATATGATGAAATAGTTGGTTTAGCGCCCGTTAATTCTTCTTGCTTTTCCCTGAAATCGTTTTCAATAACAACACATTGTATTTTTTCACCATTAAGATATAATTTTTCTTCAATAGCTATAACTTTTCCACTTACACTAGAGTGAATTGGAAGTTCAATATTTACCAAACATTCACAATCCATCTTTTGATGATTAACAAGTGGAATATAAACAATTTCAGGCCTTTTACATTCAACTAACTCATCACTTAAAGACATATTCTTGTTACTTATTACTTTTATACCCTTACTCATCAAAAGACCTCCCTATAATATATATAATACCATTTTTCGCTATAAAATAAAAGGAAAATATATCTTTTTCATTTAGAAGATATATTAAAAATAGTACTTTACTAGGAAATTGTTTTAAATAACTCTAATACTTTATTTTTAGTTTTATAATCATTAACCTTATATCGATTAAATAAACTTATAAAAATAAAACTAATATCTATTATATTAAGATGACTTATTAAAGCATAATATATTGTTCTACATAGATTATTTTTAAATAAGTTTATTAATATTTTTGATTCTTTTATTGATAATTCATCTATCAAATTTAAAAAATAAAAAGCATACCTTTTTTTCCCTTTCATAGATATTTTAACAAGTGGAATTTTTACTGCTAAAATGGTTAGAATCTCCCTTAAAATAAGTTTATCTATAGTTTTTTTAATAGGTAAATTATAATAATTATTTTTTTCATATAATTCTTTAATTCTTGCCCCAACATATATATAATCAATATGATTTACGCTGATGGTATTAATTAACGAAGATGGTCTTTGCATACGATTATAAAATACATCTTTTACGTATACATATTTATTAAATTTATTCTTTATCTGATGATTAAACAAAGCATCTTCATAACACTTAACATTCTCATCAAAGCTAATGTTTTTTATTATACTTCTTTTAAATAATTTACCTGTTACATATCGAGGTAAAATAATACTTCTTTTATCTTCCTTTATACCATTTAAGACTAGCTCTTTTTTTATTTTTTTCACTTCAGTAAAAATTAATAATTTAGAGCCCCTCTTATACCATAATAATTTTTCAGCTTCGATGATATCAGCATCATGTTCTTTAGCTTTCAAAACAAGCATTTGAATAGTATTTTTATCAATAAAATCATCACTGTCAATAAAAAAAAATGTAATCTCCTTTAGCTTTTTTCATTCCTACATTGCGGGCATGACTAACACCTTGATTAAAACAATAAGAGATAATATTAAAAAAAGGATACTTATTCTCATATTCTTTTAATAACTTTAATGAATGATCTTCACTTCCATCATTGACTGCAATAATTTCTATGTTTTGGTATGTTTGTGATACAAGACTATCAAAGCATAGAAAACCATATTTATAAGCATTATACACTGGTACTATGATGCTTACTTTGATCATTATGCAACC
>CAZQOT010000016.1:0-250 GCA_964595115.1 uncultured Muribaculaceae bacterium
AACATTTAAAAGAGTTAAAACCTAATCTTATTGCAGGTATATGTGGTTGTATGGCCCAAGAAGAAGTTGTAGTTAATAAAATTATAGATAAATATAAGTGGATGGATTTTGTTATAGGAACTCATAATATGCACCGACTACCAATCGTTTTAAATGAAGCTATAAATAAACATGGTTTAGAAGTTGAGGTGTGGAGTAAAGAAGGAGACATTATTGAAAATGTTCCTGTCAAAAGAGATCACAAATATAA
>CAZQOT010000016.1:285-10169 GCA_964595115.1 uncultured Muribaculaceae bacterium
TGTGATAAGTTCTGTACTTACTGTATAGTTCCATATACAAGAGGAAAACAACGCAGTAGAAGAAGGGAAGACATAATTAGTGAAGTAGAAGATTTAGTATCAAAAGGTTATATGGAAGTAACTCTTCTTGGACAAAATGTTAATGCATATGGTAAAGACTTTGAAGATTCAAATTACAGAATGGAAAACTTATTAGAAGACGTAAGTAAGACAGGAATAAGTCGTATTCGTTTTGTAACAAGTCATCCGTGGGATTTTACTGATGGCATGATTGAAGTTATTAAGAATCATGAAAATATAATGCCATATTTTCATTTACCCATTCAAAGTGGTAGCGATAAAATTTTGAAATTAATGGGACGCAGATATAATAGAGATAAATATTTAGAATTATTTAATAAAATCAAAACTAATATACCTAATGCATCTATTACTACTGATATAATTGTAGGCTTTCCAAACGAAGGTGAAGAAGATTTTAAAGATACATTAGATATCGTTGAACAATGTAAATTTGATGGAGCCTATACATTTATTTATTCACCAAGAGAGGGGACTCCTGCTTCTAGAATGGAAGATAATATTTCAATTGAAGAAAAAGAGCATCGTTTGCAAGAACTAAATAAATTAATAAATAAATATTCAAAAAAATCCAATGAAAGAATGTTAAATAAAACAGTGCCAGTATTAATTGAAGGATATAGTGAGAAGAAAAAAGATATGTTAATGGGTTATACCGATACCTTTAAATTAGTTAATGTTAAAGGTGATGAAAAATACATTGGTAAAATTGTTGATGTGGAAATCACTGATGTTAAATCATGGAGTTTAAATGGGGTAATAGCAGATGGAAATTAATAAGGCTCTAGATGAAGTAATAGATTCTATCAGGGATTCGGAAATATATCAAAAATATAATCATGTCTTAGTTCAAGTGGATAAAAGTAAAGACATTAACAAATTAGTTAAGCAAATCAAATCCTTACAAAAGAAGATTGTCTTAGAAGAACACAAAAAAAATGATATCAGTAAACTGTTAGAGGAATTAGAGAAAATAAAAAAAGAGTTATATGATATTCCACTTTATCAAGAATATATTTATACGGCTCTAGAATTAAATGATTTAATTAAGCTTGTAAGTAATAAATTACAATTATATTTGAATGATTTAGACATTTAGATATATATGAACGGTTTAAACCGTTTTTTTTCTTTGTATAAAGATAATGCTATGTTATACTAATATTGGTGGTAACAATGAGAAAAATAATATATCTTTTAATGGCAATATTAATATTAAGTGGTTGTGAAATAAAAGATAAGGTTTATTCTAGAGATTTAGAATATATGGATACTTATATTAATATAAAAATATATGGCAATGATGACAAATTTATAGCAGATACTATGGATAAAGTAAATGATATTTATGGTGAATATGATAAATTATGTGATCGTTATCAGGCTTATGATAATATAGTTAATATTAGTTATATTAATAATGAATTAGGAATTAATGAAGAACAAAAGATTGATGAAAAACTATATGAAATATTAGAATATAGCAAGTCTTACTACAACGAAACAGATAAATTATTTAATATAGCATTAGGTAATGTTATCGATGTGTGGGCCAAATATAGAAATGGGGAAAAAACAGGAATACCAACGTTGAGTGAACTTCAAAATAGTGGAAGTATTGATTTGGATACTCTCATCTTGATGGATAATAACACTATTAAGAAAACTAGCAACATATCACTAGATTTAGGAGGTATCGCTAAAGGATATACTACGGAAAAAGTAGGTGAATATTTAGAGAGCATTGGTTTAGATAAATACTTAATTACAGCCGGAACTAGTAGTGTTAAAGTTGGTAAACACTATAATTACAATAAATATAAAATAGGCTTATTAAACCCTGAAGATGGTATAACACAATATAAAGTATTGTCAGGAAATAACATTTCAATTACAACAAGTGGTAGTTATATAAGGTTTTATGAGTATGAAGGAGTTAGATATCATCATATCATTGATCCTAACACTTTATTTCCAACTAATCATGTATTAGCTGTTACAGTAATTACCAACGATGCCTCTTTAGGAGAAATATTATCTAAAGTATTATTTTTAAAACCTATTAATGAAGGGTTAGAATATATTAAAAATTATGAAAATACACAAGTACTTTGGTATGGGATTAATGGACAAATAATTACTTCAGATGGGATGAAAAATTATGAATAAACATGATTTTATTTTGATTATCTTAATTGTTTTAATAAGTGGAGGTTTTCTTTTAACAAAGGAATTAATTAACAATAATGAACTTTCTAAAGCTTATGTTTATTATGATAATAAATTAATAGAGACATTAGATTTATCAAGTGATGAGTTAAAGAAATATAAAGTTAAAGGCTATAATGGTGATGTTGTTATTGAAACCTCTAAAAATAAAGTGAGAGTAGTAGAAGAAAATTCACCAAGACATTTATGCTCAAAGCAAGGATGGGTCACTTCATCGTTTGAACCAATTGTGTGTTTACCTAATAAAATTGTTATTAAAATTGAATCAACTAAAAAAGATGTGGATGCTGTTTTGAGGTGATGGGATGGAACTTAGAAAATTAACTAGATTATCAATGCTGCTAGCTTTATCAGTGGTTCTCAATATTTTTGAGAGTATGATTCCTGTCATAGGTAATATAATGCCTGGCAGTAAATTAGGGTTAGCTAATATAGTTGTATTATTTGTAATTTATATATATGGTTTTAGGGACGCTATTGCCTTAGCGGTTATGAGAGTTATATTAGTTGGTATATTAAGAACAGGATTATTCAATATTGTTTTCTTTTTTAGTTTAAGCGGAGGCCTTTTAAGTGTCGTTATGATGTATTTAACTCATCGATTTACTAAGTTATCAGTTATTGGGGTAAGTATTATAGGTGCTATTTCACATAGTATTGGTCAAATAATTGTTGCTATTTTTGCTTTTCATACTGTTAATATAATATTCTATTTACCTTACCTTTTAATAATATCAGTACCTACCGGAATAATAATAGGTATGATTGCTAAACAAGTGTTGGATTTTTATAATAAATATGAGGCACAGTAAATTCTCTTTTTGTAAAAAAATATGTAAACAGTCAAATATTAGTTTGTTTTTAAATCAATTTATATTATAATTAAATTAAGTTAGGAGGATATATTATGAAGAAAATAAGTGTAATAATTTTAACAGTGTTATTGGTTATGATTAGTGGTTGTACAAAGGTAGAACAAGGAAATTATAAAGAAGGGACATACTTTGGTTCGATAGAATTAGAATCTTATGGAACAAAATATGTTACAACCGCTGTTGTTTATATAGGAAAGACAGGTAGAATAGAATCGTGCTTCATAGATTCAACATACAACAAAGATGCAGTTAATACTACTAAGAAAACACTAGGAGATGAATATGGTATGAAAGAAACATCAGCCAACATTGGTGTTATTGAAGGTGGTGCCGAGTGGTATGAACAAGTTGAAGTCATTGAAAAAAAGGTTGTTTCTGAACAAGGCATTAATTGGGTATCGTGGGCAGATGATACAAAAACAAAGTTAGATGCAGTAAGTGGCGTAACAATAACAGCTAATTATTATATAGATGCAATAAAGATGGCTTTGGATAAAGCAAAAAAATAACATTTTAAAACACAAAAGACTATTTACGGAAGTAAATAGTCTTTTGTTGACCTCATGTTAAAGAAATGCTATACTTTATATATAATAAAGAGTGGTGTTTCGATGAAAAAAGGTTTTACATTAGTTGAATTGTTAGCAGTTATAGTAATTTTAGCTATCATCCTTGCAATCACCATTCCTGGTATTTCTAATGTAATAGAATCATCAAGAAGAGGGGCAGCCGAAAGTGATGCTAAGATGTTATTAAAAGCAATAGAATATAAGATGTTAGTAGATAATGCATTTGATCCATCAACTATAACAGAAGGGAATATAAAAGAAATATTAGGTATAGATGCAAGTAATTATTTGAGATTAACAGTTAAAAAAATGAATGGGAAAGTTTATATAACAATGGTAGGGCAAGATAAATGGGAGGGCATAACTATATCGGGGACAAAAGGTAATACAAAATTAGAAGAAACAGTAACAGTAGAAGGAGCAAATGCCCCTATGTTAGCAGAGGGAATGATTCCGGTAAAATGGTATGAAAATGGGACTGAAAAATATTGGGTAACAACAACCAAAAATGACCCTGAATGGTATGAATATGGAACTACTGAGGCAACAAGAAGATGGGCTAATACTGTAACGGTTAACGCAAGTGGAACAGGGCCAGGAGTAGATAACATAACGAGACATGATCGTTCATGGTATCAATCCCAGCCTTCAGGAACACCTATAAGTATAAGTGATATCAACACTATGTGGGTGTGGATACCAAGGTATGTATATAAGATAAGCAGTGGATGGCATAGGGAAGGTTTAACAGCTGGACAAGCAGGAACAATCGATATTCAGTTTAGCAAAGGTGTAGACGATAGTTGGAATGGGCCTATTGATTTAAGGGAGACAGCCTATGCATCAAAAGCAACTGGAACAAATAATAATGGTAATAAATATACCAATCATCCAGCATTTACCTTTGGAGATAGGGAACTAACTGGTATATGGGTAGCTAAATTTGAAGCTAGTAGCAATAATCCGGGAGCGGCAAATGGTGGAGGAAATGTTACGAATTTAAAGGTGAAATTAGTACCTAACGTTGTAACATGGAGGAGTATAAATGTAAGCAATATATTTACAGTTACAAGATCAATGGAAACAGATGATTTCTATGGATGGAGTAATAATGGTAATGGGATAGATACTCATATGATGAAGAATACTGAATGGGGAGCTGTTGCTTATCTTTCAAAATCAATTTATGGTATCAATAGTGAAATATTGCTAAATAATAGTAGGACATATGAGTCGGGTTGTGCTGGTGAAAGTGTCTCGGATGTCCCTTTTACTGGATGTGAATTTGAATATAATACCTCAAACGGTAAGCAAGCAAGCTCTACTGGTAACATATATGGTGTATACGATATGAATGGTGGTACGAATGAAAGAACCGCAGCTTATATCAACAATGACAATCCATCCTTAACAAACAACGGTTTAGCTCTTATAAATGCTGATGATAAATATAAAAACGTATATGCAGTATCGCCTACCGATACTGAACCAACTAATTATTTGCTCACAATATCTTTTAAAGGAGATGCTATTTATGAAACTAGTAATGCTGGCACTGGTGCATTTGGCTGGTATAGTGATTATTCGTTTATGACACGAGAAGAATATACGTTCTTTGGGCGAGGTGGTTACTATACATATGGCTCAAATAGTGGAAGTTTTTACTTTGGCCGTGGTGATGGGGCAGCGATGGATTATGGAGGTTTTCGCCCGGTATTATTAGTAGGTCTTGGATTATAAAGACTGTAAACACAGTCTTTTTTTGACGATAAAAAGTTGATAGGTTTTGGTATAAATGGTAAAATATAATTGAATATTAATGATAGGTAGGGATTTTAGTGGATGAAATAATTGAATTCTTTAAAGATATATTTAAGTATCTCATTATCATAGCAATCATTATTTTAATTAGAATTTTTGTATTAACAACAACCGAAGTAATTGGCCCATCGATGGAACCCAATTTATATGACGGTAATATACTATTGGTGGATCAAATAACTTCTAGGTTTAATGACTATGAACGATTTGATATTATTGTATTTGAGCATAGCCCTAGTTACTTAGTAAAAAGAGTTATAGGACTACCTGGTGAAACAATAGAATATAGAGATAACAAATTATATGCCAATAATAAAGAAATAAAATTGGATTTTGATATCATTGGGGTAACAGAAAACTTTGGACCTATTGATATTCCAAATGAAAAGTATTATTTATTAGGTGATAATCGAATTGATTCGGTTGATAGTAGAGATTTTGGACCAGTGAAAAGAGAAAAAATAATAGGAAAACCATTCTTTAGTATATGGCCTTTCAATAAAATAAAAATAGTAAAATAAGTGTAAAGTTGTCAAAAAATTAATATTGTGTTACTATAATAATTGAAATAAATTTTTTGTATAACAATTTTTGGGTTTTGGCAAACTTTTTGAAAGAAAAGGACGCAAAGTGTGGAGTCTAATACATTCTTTGTAATGTTATGATTGTCCTACTGCATTATTGGTTTAATGCAGTTTTTTTATTTAAAAATTGTGACAGAAAAAAGAAAGGGAGGAATGTTATGTTAAACAAGAGACTTATTGTAGGCATACTAACAGTAGTCTTACTATTCTTAGGCATATTCTCATTTGCCCAAGGTAGAGATGATGAAACATCAGGAGACACTGCAATTCCAGTTATTACATTAACAGGTGATAGTGAAATAACAATTGAAGTAGGCAGTCAATATGAAGATGCAGGCGCAACAGCGACTGATGAAGAGGATGGGGATTTAACTAATGATATAGTTATAAATAATTTAGTTGATACCTCAGTAGTCGATACTTATGTCATTACTTATGACGTAGTTGATAGTGACGACAATGATGCTGTTCAAGTAACAAGAACAGTAAAAGTAGTAGATACAACAATACCAGTCATTACCATGATTGGAGGAAATGTGACAATTAAAGTCGGTGGCAATTTCGTTGATCCAGGTGCAACAGCAACCGATAACTATGATGAAAATATAACAGCTAATATTGTTGCTACTGGTAATGTAAATCCAAATGTTATAGGTACTTACACTGTTACTTATAATGTTACAGATGCTAATGGAAATGCAGCAGTACCAGTACAAAGAATGGTATTTGTTGTAGATGATGAATTACCATTAATCTCCTTAAATGGTGATGCCGAAGTAACAATAGAAGTTGGCGACACATATGTAGATGCAGGAGCAACAGCTGTCGATAATTATGATGGAGACATTACAGACAAAATAGTTATTGAAGGTAATGTTGATACAACTACTGTTGGTACATATACGATAACTTATAATGTAACTGATAGTGAAGGTAATGCTGCTATACCAGTTACAAGAACAGTTAGGGTAGTTGATACTACTCCAGCAGACATTGATGTTGACTATAGTACAAAAGAAATTACTAAAGGTAATGTAACAGTAGTACTAACATCAAATGAACCATTACAACCTGTAATAGATTGGGTTTTATCAACTGATAAATTAACATTGACAAGAGTATTTACATCTAATGTTGATTTATTAGTGACAGTAAAAGATTTATATAATAATGAAACTGGGGTTAATGTTAAAATAGAAAATATTGATAAGGTAGCACCAATCTTTGATGGCCTTGTTGACAAAGGTCACACGACTGGTAATATAACAATCAATGTTATCGATGATAATTTAGATTCTATAAAAGTATATAATCAAGATATAAATAAAACATTTAATAAAAATAATGGTGATATTTTAACAGAAGAAGCAACATATAGACTTACAGCTACTGATAAGGCTGGCAATAAAACAGAAATTTGGGTTGCTATAGATAGAACAGATCCTACTATTTCAGGAGTTACTGATAACGAAGCATATAATCAAGATGTAACTGTTAAAGTATTCGATAAATTCTTAATGACGGTTACTGTAAATAAAGATGGTAATGTAACAACTTATGGAAGAGATCAATTTAATCATGATTCAAAAAAAGAAAACTATGAAATTGAACTTCCAATTAGTGAACAAGGTACTTATACTATAATTGGTACTGATAAAGTTGGTAATAGTAAAGAAGTAACCTTTGTTATTGATAAGAGTGCTCCAAATGTAGAAGTTAACTATATTAGCAATAAAAGCAAAGATATTGAATATAACAAAATAGGTGATAGAGTAGCTATTGAATTTAAGACTAATGAGCCAATTGATTTAATAACTTCTGCAGTTACAATTGCTGGTCAAACAGCAACATTAGATACGGAAAAAGTATACGCACCTAATGTAACTAACACCTATACATACCAAATAATAGTAGATAGTTCTACACCAGAGGGTCAAGTAACATTTACTTTAGATGTTGTAGACTTAGCTGGTAATGCAGCTCCTACACTCACACTTGATCATAAAGATTATAAATCACCACGTAAATATACTGCTAAGATTATAATTGATAAGACCTTACCTCAAGTAACGTCATTCAATCAAGAATATGTTGAGAGTGAAGATGCTATTAAAGTAACTATTCAATATAGCGAACCAGTAACAGGCTTTGCTGTAGGTGAAAATGCTTGGCGTAGTTTAGATAATAATACTTATTACACATATTATGATTCTACTCAAGATGTAACGATTAATTTTGAAGATTTAGCTAAAAATGCTAATAGTTATAGTTTCAGTGTTGATAAAGATGCACCACTTATAACTTTGGATTATGTTGATTACTCTAATACATATAGACCACAACATCGTCGTAAAGTAACAGTTAGCGATGCTTTAAATAGTGTTGATGCTAGTTCATTAAAATATATTTGGGCAACAGATAGAAATATAGCTATCGATGTTAGTGGTTTTGCTTCATTTACAAATGGTACTGACTTATACTCACCACTTGAAGCAACAGGAACTTATTATTTAGTTATTGTTGCTAAAGATATTGTTGGTAACACAGCAGTACTTAGAAGTAATGGTTTCAAATTAGATAATAGTGTAGCCGAAATAACTTTTGGTACTGATGGTAATAGTGCTCCTGCTAAATCACATAGCACAACTGTATCAGCTAGTGATGATGAAAGTGGAATAAAATATATTAAGTATTTATGGAACACTTCAAATACAGCACCTACTTATGAGGAATTAAATACTTCTGGTTCATCAATTACTAATGGTGAAGAAGTTACTCTAAGTGGTGAAACAGGTGAATACTACTTATGGGTACTTGCTGTAAGCAATAGTGAGCTTTCAAATGATGGATATCCTTATACAGCTCCAAGTATTATCTATGATATAAAAGGATCACAAACTTTTGTATTAGATAATCAAGCACCAATATTTAATAGCTTCGAAGATGAAATAGAAATTGATCTTGATGAGGATTATGAAGATGTTAAACCTACAGCAATCGATTCAGTAGATAATGATGTTACAGTTACATCTAGCGGTACTGTCAATACATCTATAGCTGGTAAATACATAATTACTTATACAGCTACTGATGATGTTGATAATAAAGCGACAGCTACGAGAACGGTTTATGTTAGACCTGTAATTACAGCTCCAGCTGATTATGAAATAGCATATAACTCAACATATGTCCCAAAAACAGCAACTGTAAAATTAAGTGCTACAGTAACAAAGACAATATCTCCAGTAGGGGTAGTTAATACAAATGCTGCAGCTACTTATCCAACAACATATAACTATACATTGGATTTAGGTAATGGCGAAAGTGTAAAAGCAACTGAAAAGAATACTAATGTAACAGTTAAAGTTATTGATTCTGCCGCTCCAGCTGTTAGCTATATATACATCGAAGGTTTTAATAGTGGATTTTGGAGAAAAATAGGGGTATATAATGTAAAAGTTACTGATACTTCTGAAATTGTTGAATTAAAGTATGTATGGCATAATCATAATAACCAAGCGCCAAATATAAATTCATGGAGTAATTTCTACTTATTTGGTGATTATTCATATCGTATTCCAAGTTGGCCTCCAAATGATAATAAACGTTATTTATGGATTTATGTAAAAGATATACATAATAATTCTCAAACATATGTAAGTGAATATATTTATTATAGAACCTAATAATTAAAAGAGCTAAACAAAAGCTCTTTTTCTTTACAT
>CAZQOT010000016.1:10269-16623 GCA_964595115.1 uncultured Muribaculaceae bacterium
GTAAACGAAGATGCCGTTAAATTAAATAGTTTTCATGCCTATGAGTCATCAGAAGATGATGAAACAAAATTAATTGATGGGAAGCCGATAGTAGCTGATTTTCATATGTATGAATCTAAGAAAAAAAGAAAAAAGAAGTGAATAAAACACCTAGAGGGTGTTTTTATTTGCTATCGAGATTAGAATATATTAATCTCAATTTACATATAATTGCATTTTCCAAATCAATAATGGTATTTAATGTATTAATAATCGATTGATTGATATCTATCATTTCAGATGGGGATATTAATTGATTAATATATTGTTCTAATCTTTTACTTTCATGTTCAATAATCTTTGTAATTGCCCTATTAGTTATAGCAGCCGCTTCAAGAATCTCATTTTGGTATATTTCATTGCTTTGTTTTATGGTTTTTATTGGATCTTTAATTATCTTTCCCTTAGACATATTATCACCAATTCAATATATTAATCAAAAGATAAGATTATGATTATATACATTTTTTTTCTTACTACATAAAATAAGGAAGAAGGGGGAGAGATAGTTTGACATTGCCATTTAAATGCCCTGTATCTAGGGATCAAGCTATTACTGATATTATTGAAAGTGTAGCTTTAGAACAGAGTGCTATTTCCAAAATCATATCAGTAGAAAGTGAGAAAATAGATAGATATTTATCAGGATGTATTCCACTACATGAAATGTTAAAAATAAATGAATCGGTTAAAGAAACATTAAACGTTATTACAAGATTGGAAAATCTTTTATTAGCAAAACTTGAACTTGTAAGTTGTGATATTTGTAAACAACATAGAGAACCTTGTGAAGAATAACATTTAAACTTGTGATATCAAAATCATATCTATGAATTTGATATCATTTTTTTATAATCAAAAAGCTATTATTTATTGTTTAAACCATTGTATTATGTTAAAATTGAAGTAGATATTACAAAGGTGTGATTATTATGAACAAGACATTACTTATGCCTGCCGATACTTATAATGTAATTAATAAAACTATCATGAATGACACTGATCGTCTTGTTTTAACTATGCTGTATCAACCTATAATTGGATATAAAGCTGTTTCTTTATATTTTACATTATGGTCTGATTTAGATTGTACTAATGTAATGAGTATTGAATTTACCCATCGTCATTTAATGAATATGACTGGTTTTAAAACTGAAGATATTGAGGAAGCTAGAAAAAAATTAGAAGCTATTGGGTTGATGAAGACGGCATACAAATTAGGTAATGTTAATAATTATGTTTATCAATTGTATTCTCCCTTGTCCCCAAGTGAAGTGTTAACTCATCCTTTTTTAAGTGTTATTCTATATAATTCATTAGGAACAAAAGATTATGATAGAATTGTTAAATATTTTAAGATGCCTAAGATAAATATAAATGATTTTAAGGATATTACGACATCATTTTCTGATGTATTTAAAACAGGCTCTATTTTTCTAAAAGAAAAAGAAGAAGATATTAGAAAAAGAGAAAACAACGATATAGAATTAAAGGTTGATTTAGATGTTGATTTAATAATAAATTCATTACCTAAAGGTATGATTTCATCTAAAACATTTACTAAAGAACTGTGTAAATTAATAAAAAGTTTATGTTATTTATATAACTTAGATAATATGCAGATGGTAAGTATTATTCGTAATTCTATTAATGAAAAGGGCATGATAGATAAGATTAAACTTCAAAATGCTGCAAGAAGTTTCTATCAATTTGAAAACGATAATAAATTACCTCATTTGATATATAATAATCAACCAACCAATTTAAGAAAAAATTTAGAAGATGGTTCTAAAAGATCTAAGATGATTTATACATTTGAAACATTATCGCCATATGATTTTTTAAGAGGAAAATATAATGGTAGTAATCCAACTACTAGAGATATAAAATTAGTTGAAGGTTTATTATTAGAACAAGAATTAACCCCAGGGGTTGTAAATGTTTTAATTGATTATATATTAAAAATAAACGATAATAAATTAAATAAGAATTTTGTTGAGACAATAGCAGGTCAATGGAAGAGATTAAATATTAAGACAGCGTTAGAAGCTATGAGGCAAGCAGAAAAAGAACATAAAGGATATAAATCAAAAGTGAATAACTCAAGTAATAAGATGATAGATAGTGGGAAACTACCTGAATGGTTTGATAAAAAAATTGATGAAGAAAAACCAAGCGATGAAGAGGCAGAAAAAGTTAGTGCTATACTAAGCAAATATTCTTAAAAGGGGGAAGTTTATGAAAAGTATAAATCAAGAACTTGAAAATTTATCATTAACAAAAAATGTGAAGGATTCTCTTAGGGAAGAATATATTAAAAGTTTAAAAGATGATGATTTTAAAGAATTGGTATGTCATTTATCCTTAGATGAAAACGAATTAATGAAATACACATCTAAATTGCAAGAATGCAGTGAAGAGCATGGTCGTTGTAAGAAATGTAAAGGTTTGGTTGAATGTAAAAACAATGTTGCTGGGTTTGCTCTTACTCCATATGTAGATGGTACTAAACTATCATTTTCTTATGACATCTGTAGATATAATGAAAGATTAAGAAAGAAGAACAAGTATCAAGAAAATGCTCTTTATTTTGACATTCCAAAAGAAATCAGAGAAGCAAAGATGAGTGAGATATTTCAAACCGATAAGAAAAGAACTGAAATAATTTCTTGGATGGATACTTTTATTACTAATTATAAGAAGGCTAAAAGTGCTAAAGGTTTATATTTAAATGGTAACTTTGGCAGTGGTAAAACTTATTTAATAGCGGCTTTATTTAATGAAATGGCCAAATTAAATATTAAAGTTGCAATCATTTACTGGCCGGAGTTCTTAAGAAGTCTGAAAGCTTCATTTAATGATAACAGTAATGATTCTGATGTACAATATACATATATTAAAAAAGTACCTTTATTATTAATAGATGATATTGGAGCAGAAAACCTTAGTGCTTGGGCACGGGATGAAATATTAGGCCCTATTTTGCAATATCGTATGCAAGAAGGACTAAGTACCTTCTTTACCTCAAATTTAAATATTGAAGAACTAGAGACTCATCTTAGCATGACTGGAAACAAAATTGAAAAAGTTAAAGCTAAGCGTATTATAGAAAGAATTAAGCAGCTTACTATTAATATGGATTTAATATCAAAAAATAATAGAGTTTAGGGTGGATTATGGTAGTATCAAATGATTTTGAAAAATGTTTAAGAGAATGTTTGGATTATAAAAATTTAATGACAAGATTGAATAACAAAAATGCACAAGACATTACAAATGGTTTGGTTAAGTGTGTTAGAGTTATATCTGGTAAAAAGATTTATAAAAATAATTCTCAAGAAATATATCACTGTTTAAACCAATTGTTCTTTGTTTTAAACGGGATTATTAATAACGAAACGTATCATGTAAATTTAAATAAATTAAGTAATGAATTAACTGATATTCTGTGTGAGGTGGATAAAATAATCCCTCAGATTATTAGTGAAAAAAGATTATTGTTTTTAAAACAGTTAACAGAGAAAACTGAAATGTCTATTTTGTTATGTACTGCTAATGAACAAAACGATGAAAAATATAATTTCATGTATCATTTGATTTTTGAATATAAGGATTATGAATATTTAAGGTATGTTAACGAAACATTCCCTACATTCTTTATTGCAAGACGTAGCAACGAAGAAACATTATTTGAGACTGTTTTAAAAAGTTATATGACTGAGATACAAAATATTGAATATAATGGTGGAGTGAACAAAGATTTTTTATATTATCAAAAGGTTTTATCTTTATTTGCTCATAACTCTTCATTTGATTGTAAGGCAGATTACATAAAAGTACTATTGCATAATGCTAAGAATAAATTAAAAACAGAAGAGCAACGCCATGTACTAAAACAATTTATTAATGCAGTATTATTAAATAATGCTATTAGAATGCCAAATATAATATATCCAAAAGGACTAAAACAAATTTTAAAGGAAATCAAAAAAGATGAAACAGGAAGATATGATTTTGCTAATCTTTTTACATGCACTATTGATTATTATAGGGCAAGAACATACGATGATGCTCTATCAACTAAGCTTCTTGATAATGGCAATATCTTAATTATCAATCATAATGCGGATGTTGTTTACAATTTAAATAGTGATTTAGATATGAAAACTTTAATGGATAGTGATTTTCAATCAGCCAATGAATATAATCTTAAGTCGGTTTCTTCATTAAATACTGTAGGTCCCAAAAACACTGTATCACATTTGTTTGAAATCGATCGTCATGGCAACATTGTTTGTTTTCAAACAGTAAAAGGTAAAACAACTGTTCAATTTAAATTGATTTTTAGTGATGTAAGTAAAATTATATCAACATCAAACAAAGAGCATCTTTTGCTTCGAAATATGCAATTACTAAAACAGGTCTATGAGCTATTAAGTAATGTTCGTTTTGATGATTTTCAAAAAGGATATTTGGGTGCGAGAATTGTTGAATGTGTGGCGTCTCTTACAAATAGGAGTGTTACAAGTTTTTTTGAAATTAATCATTTGCCATATTGGTATAGAGTTCAAAAACAATTGTTTTTACCCAATATTCATCAGTATGTTAATTTAAATGAAGAAAAAATTAGTGACATAATTATGAGAGATGGTGTTTTGGATAGAGAAATACTTCTGACAAACCGTTCAAAGTATTCTATGAATGGTATTGGGGGCTTTGAAGCTTCTTCTCCCATCTTGAGTCATGTTACTTCTCCTATAAGAAATATCGAAAGCAGAATTGAACAAGGGCTTGAACACTCAATGCTTATTCCATCACGAATAAAAGATGAAGATGTATACTTGTGGGAAGAATATTTAAGAAAAAGAGAGTTAAGATTATTAAATGAAAGTGAGGAAGAGCTTAAAGGAAAAATAAAGTTGAGATAATTAGCATTATTAAATTCATTATATTGACTTTTGCATGTTAATATAGTAAACTTAAAACATATAAAAATGTTGATTAGGACATGGTTATTAATCCTTTATTTCTAGTGAGTTGGAGATAGTGTAAACCCAATAAATAATATTAATAATTACTACCTATGAATTGAACCTGAAAGGGATTTCCGGTAAAAGCCGTTACATTAATTAAGTTAAAGATAGGATGGTACCGTGCTTGGCACTCCTCGTTATACACGGGGAGTTTTTATTTTAAAAGAGGTGATAATAATGGATAATTATAAACAATCAGTAGAATATATAAATCTTAGAAACGATTTATTTAATATAAGAGCTAAACAAAAACTAAGAAAAAATAAACTAAGCGAAGAGGAAAATAATGAGCTTAATGAAATGGCTAAGGTAATTTTAGAAAAAATGAAACACTTAAGGTATGAGGCTATGAAAGAAATTAATAATTTGGAAGGAGGAATGAGTAAATGATAAATATTAAGGAAAATGAAAGATTAAATGTCTTAAATCACTCTTGTGCTCATTTGTTAGCTCAAGCTGTTAAACATTTATATCCAAAAGCTTTATTTTGGGTGGGTCCAGTTATTGAAGAAGGTTTTTATTACGATATTGATTTAGGTGATGAAGTCATCAAAGAAGAAGATTTAGAATTAATTGAAAAAGAAATGAAAAAAATAGCTAAAGATGGAAAAAGAATATATAAAGAGGAATTAAGTAGAGAAGAAGCTTTAGAAAAATTTAAGAATGATCCTTATAAAATAGATTTAATTAATAATATGGATATTGATACAGTAATTACTTGTTATACCCAAGGTGATTTTACTGATCTTTGTCGCGGTCCGCATGTTGAGTCTGTAAAAGAATTAAAATACTTTAAACTATTAAAAGTTAGTGGGGCATACTTTAAAGGTGATTCTAAAAATAAAATGCTCCAACGTATTTATGGTATTTGTTTTGAAAAAGAAGAAAATTTAAATGATTATTTAAAATTCTTAGAAGAAGCTAAAAAAAGAGACCATCGTAAACTAGGCAGAGAATTGGGTTTATTTATGATTAGCGAATATGGACCAGGATTTCCTTTTTGGTTACCTAATGGAATGATATTAAGACGTACTTTAGAGGATTTTTGGTATCAAGAACATGCTAAGGAAGGGTATAAATTTATTAATACACCTATTATGTTAAACAAGGAGTTATGGGAAGTAAGTGGTCATTGGTTTAATTATAGAGAAAATATGTATACATCAAGTATTGATGAAAAAGAATTTGCTATCAAACCAATGAATTGTCCAGGAGGATTGCTTGTATATAAAAATGATTTACATTCGTATAAAGATTTTCCCCTAAGGGTAGGAGAACTGGG
>CAZQOT010000017.1:0-9736 GCA_964595115.1 uncultured Muribaculaceae bacterium
TCCTCCCAAAACGTTCTTCTATAAGTATAGCATTAAATGAAAAAAAATTAAATAAAAAAAAGTGGTTTACACAACCACTTTGTCTCAAAAATAGACCGTATAAATGTCAGTCTATTGATAACGGATGCAAAGCATCCATTAGTATTATTACTTCTTTTTTTTATTTAATTCAGAATTTTGTGTTAAAACATTAAGAGCCATTCCTAACACAAAAATATAAGATAAAAGATAAATCCACAACAATAAAATAATTAAGCTTGCTATACTGCCATAAAACAAATCATAAACAGTAAAATTAACTATATAATATGAATATACTTGAGTTGCTACAATCCATAAAGTTGTTGTAAAAAGCGCGCCATATGTAACATCCTTACTTTTTACAATGTCATTAGGTGCTATCGTGTATATAACTTTTATAATTATATAAATAAATATAAATGATGTAGGAATTTTAATTATATTATATATAATCAATAATTTATCATAAAAATTATTTAAATATTTTATATTACCTAATGTTTTCATAATCAAATCACCAAAGGCTGGAACAATCATTATAAAAGCAAAAAGAATAATAAGCATAAAAACTATAAAAATAGATTTTATTTTCTTTTTCATATTATTAATATCTTCTACATTGTATAAAACATTTGATGTTGTTATTATAGCTTTTGTTCCCTTTGTTACCATGAAGAAAGCACCAATCACAAATAATAGAAAACTAAAATCAAAACCTTTACTATTTATAATAGGAATAATTAAATTACTAGTAGAAGCGGGAAAAGATTCATTAACAAAAGATATTATTCCTTCTGTTGATATTGAGAACATACTTCCAATTATACCAATCAAAGATATTAATGGAGGTATTGAAAGGACAAAGAAAAAAGCAAGTTGACCAGGTAAAATATTCATAACAGGCTTCCTTGTTAATTCTTTTATTTGTTTATATAAAGATTTAATTTTTTTCAAATTAACACATCCTTAAATATCACTATCTCTCTTCATTTCCCTATTTGTTACCATATCCAATATAGCTTCATTTATAGCATCTTCAATTGTTTTTATATCATCCTCAATCATACTATAACCAAGAGAAGCTCCATATTCGTAAGGCAAATCTTTTAATAAACGATATAATTTACGAACATATGCAACCACATCAGCTTCATTGTAACCAACCATATAAACAATAAATTCATTACCATCGGTTCTAACAATATCGGTCTTTTCCATTTGGTTATTAATAAGAATATTGGCCGCTGTTTTTATTAATTGGTCGCCGCCTTCATGTCCGTAAGCATCATTGATATCCTTTAAATTATTTATATTTATAACGACTATTGATTGAGGATATATATTATTATCCTCCCATTTAGCAATATTGTTATTTAAATAATATCTATTCTTAAGAGATGTCAATGGATCTATATATTTTAGTTTGATATCATTACGCATTTTAATTATTTTTTTGCGTTTGTTAACAACTGCAATCAATACAACAATAAAGATAGGAATTAATATAACATATAACCACAGTAGTGATAAATCAAGATTAACTGTTTTAGTTAAAAGCTTACTCATCCCATTTTTGCTATATTGTTTGATATTTAAAGTTGATAAATAATAATTAAAAATGTTATAAAATAAATCATTGCTATTAACTTTATTTATAATATATTCATAATTATGATCGGTATAATTACGATATACTATTGTATAATCTTTAAAATATTTATTAAAGTAATATAAGTAGGTACTATAATCACACAGTATCAAATCACGACCCGCTAAAGATGAAATGTTAGATACCTTATTAACTTCAAAGCGACCATTATTACTAATATAATTAGTTAATTTAGTATCCTTTAAAGCATAAATTATTTGCCCCTTCAAAGATTTAATTGTATCAATAACAAGTCTTTTATCTTTTGATAAAATAACATATTCACTAGATAAAATATTTGTTGTTTTATACGCATTAGCTGTGTTTAAATTAAAATAATTTAGAGCAATATCTATTTCACCTTTATGTAAAGCATCATTTAGTTCTGTAGCATTCTTATATTTCTTATAATTAAATTCCACTTTCGCGAAAGATTCAAAAGAATTAATAAATTCACTACTTAAACCATTTAATTCCCCATTTGTTACAATTTCATATGGTAAATTTTCAATATATCCATAAACATATCGTTTGCTCTTAAAATCTGTTTTACTTTTATCATCTATTTGTTTAATATCTACATATAAATCAAATAGTTCAATATGATATTCATCTGTTAAGTATTTTTCTACCCATATATTATAATATTTTTTAATAATATCATTTAAGCGACTATCATTATTACCTAAAGTTAATACATAATTTAAATATAAATCATTGAAATAACCAACTATATGGTAATCCAAACTAATTAATTGGTCCATATATATATTTTTAGGTGCTATGAAATATGAGGCTTGATTATCATCAAAGATGCTCAATAACAACTCTAAATTATCCACTTTTGTTAATGTTAGTTTACTTCCACCAAGATAAGAAGAGACAGCATCAAAATCATTACTTAAAACACCAATATTCCCAGTTAAGTTATCCAAAGATACTCTTTGCTCACTTTCTTTGCTGACAACAACATAATTATCGGTATAAAATATAAGATCCTCATCATTTAATTTTTCATCACTTTTAGTAATTCTAAAAATGTTATCTTCTATATTATTATCTTCACCAATAGCGTATGGAACTTTATTAAACTCTAATTCTGTTTGTTTTTCAAAATATTCTAGAAATGAAAAAATCATTCCATCCCCATCTGCACTATATAAAGGAATATTATTAGGGATATATATGTTAATTATCTCATTTTTATTTTGTTCAATCCAACGTTGTTCGAATATATTAAGTTTTATATCACCATTAGTCCCCACTGGATTAAAAAGAAAATATAATATAACACTTATGATTAATATTAGTAATGTTATTGGAATTAAAAATAGCTTACTTCGTTTTTTTACCTTCATCTAATCACCTACTACCATACAATCTCATCGCTATTATTGTTTTTATATCCTGCAATTGGAAAATCCGTTTTCTTACTTTCTTCTGCATAATTCACTAAAAATGAGACATCATAAAAGCCTTTTTGTTCAGCACTTAATTTTTGGGCAGCACCGTCTAATATCTCTTTTACTTTTTCAATTGTTATATTTTCATCAACTAATATCGTTATATATATAATTATGCCATGCACATTAACTTTTACTTTGGTAACACCTTCTGTTTCCATTAAGAAATCTTTTATGGTATTTATATCTTCATTTGTAATAGGAACATCATCAATTCCTACTAATCTATTGCCATAAAGAGCCCCATATTGAGCTTTAAAAAAATCTTTACCTATCCAAACAGCAATGAATAGAAAAAGAATAGCAAATCCTATGAAAATCCACTTAAACTTTTTTAATACTTTCATCAGTATCACTCTCCAATCTACATTATACTATAATTAGATTCATTTGTACAATT
The DNA here is from genome assembly GCA_964595115.1 of uncultured Muribaculaceae bacterium. Lineage (GTDB taxonomy): Bacteria > Bacillota_I > Bacilli_A > RF39 > UBA660 > CAZQOT01. Next base: position 3,533 of record CAZQOT010000017.1, read on the forward strand.
AAGATTTGGTTGAAAAATGACTACTAAAATCATTGATTAGTTCTTTAATTTTTGTCTCCCTTTTCTTATTTGACCAATCTATAACCCCACTATTTTTTATAACAGCACCTTTAGACTGACAGATGGACTTTATCTTGCGAATAGCATTGTTTCCACCTAACCAAGGGTAAGGGAAATGATGAGTTGCAAAACAAAGAACATCTTTATCTTGTAATGAAGAAATCGATTCTAAATAACTTTTCATAACAGAGCATAGCATGAAAGCTTCAACATAAGACGCAAAAATAATAGTATCATATTCATCTATCTTTGGACTATTCGTAATTTCAAAAATATTTGGTGTTTTCTTCGTATCCCTTTTTGCTTCAATCCTTTCAATCTTAACATTATGGCCTTCTTTTTTCAATTTTTCATATAATTTAGACGCTACTGAATATGTATTACCTGTTTCTGAATAAACAATTATTCCTATTCTCATTTTATCTCTCCTTGTTATATATAAAATTATATCATACAATTTTCATCTTGATACTATATTATATGATAATTCATCATACAAAAGAAAAAGGTTCTTATCTACACGAACCTTTAGCTTTTTTTGATGCTCGTAATTTTCTTGAAAGACAATAAATTGATACTTTTTGATTGGAATCCATAGAAGTATATCCATATGGTTTTAATGTTAGACGATCAACAAATAATCCATTTTCAAATGGGGCACTAGTCCCCATAAAGAAATTAAATTCTTCATTACATCTTGTTTTCTTGTTTTCAAAATATAAGTAAGGAATTTGCATAAACCATAATTTTTCTACATCAACATAATAACCATTTTTTGTTTGTAAAAGAACTGCATTTTCCTTATATAAATTTTCTTCGGTCTCTATGTGGCCAATAAGATTAGTGTCGCCTATGCCACTAATTGAAAAACTTTTATTCTGTTATAGCGACTACATATCATAATGTCACCTATATAAATTTTATTACTATTCATCCATTACCTCCTGAAATATAAATATTATTTTAAAGTATCAATTAACAATTCTTCTAAAATAGTCGGATTAGCTTGCCCTCTGCTTTCTTTCATTATTTGGCCAATTAAGTATTTTAGAGCACGTTCATTACCATTCTTATAATCTTGAACAACAGTTTCATTATCGTTTAAAACTTTATTAATAAATTTTTTTAAAGTATCAACATCATTGATTTGTTTTAAACCTTTATTTTCAATAATATCAGATACACTGCCACCATTCATTAATAATTCACTTAATATTTCTTTAGCAATCTTTGACGAAATATCTCCTTTACTTAATAAATCAACTAACTCTGAAAAACTTTCTATCTCTAATTTAGTTTTATCTATCGTCATATTAAACTTATTTAAATAAGATAATACATCCCCCGTTAAGAGATTAGCACTAATAATTTCATTAGCTCCTAATTTGATAACTTCTCTTAAGAACATCGAAAGATCTTGGCGTGCTATTAAAGCTTGAATCGCTATATCATTAATACCACAAGTAGTATATCTTTTTCTTAATTCATCAGGTAATAGTGGCATTTCATTCTTTATTTTATTTATCCACTCATCATCAAGGCAAATATATGGAATATCAGGTTCTGGCAAATACTGATAATCACTAGTTGATTCTTTAGTACGCATTAAAACAGTTTGCCCCTTTTTCTCATCAAATCTCCTTGTTTGTTCCTTAATTATTTCACCTTGTTCTAGCATTATCTTTTGACGTTCTATTTCATAGTTGATTGCTAGTTTAACATTAGATATAGAGCCTATATTCTTCACTTCTGTTTTGGTTCCTAAAGTATTGCTATCCATTTCTCTAATAGATACATTAGCATCACACCTCATACTTCCTTCTTCAATCTTAACATCACTTACATCAGTATATAAAAGTAATTCCCTTAATTTTTCTAAATATAATATAGCTTCTTCGCCACTTTCAATGACTGGTTTGGTAACGATTTCAATTAAAGGAATTCCTGCCCTGTTAAAGTCCAGTAGCGTTGATTCCCCCTCATGAATACTTTTACAAGTATCTTCTTCAATATGAATACGTTCGATACCTATTTGTTTTGTTTTTCCATCCACTTCTATTTCAACATATCCATCATGCCCAATAGGAGTAACTGATTGTGTTATTTGATACCCTTTTGGTAAGTCAGGATAAAAATAATTTTTACGATCAAAGTACATCTTTTTATTTATTGTAGAGTTAGTTGCTAAACATGCTCTTAGCGCTAAATTAATTACTTCTTTATTTAATGTTGGCAAAGTGCCTGGATAACCTAAATCAATAACATTTGTTTTACTGTTGACTAACTCACCATAAGTATTTTGAGACGTTGAAAAAACTTTAGATTTTGTCTTTAATTCAGCATGTACTTCAATACCAATCGTTGGAATGTATTCTTTCATTTATTATCACCACCTGGTACCAAATTTAAATTTAATTCTTTTTCAATGAAAGATGCTAATTTATATATAGTAGCTTCATCAAATTTATCACTAGCTATCATCATTCCAATAGGCAATCCATTTTTACCAAACCCAATTGGCAAACTCATACTTGGAAGCCCCGCCATATTTATTGGAATAGTGAGCAAATCATCAAAGAAACTCTTAACAGCATCATTCTCTCCCTCACCTATTTTATAAGCAAAAGTGGTGGTAGTTGGTCCAATAATTAAATCATATTTTGATAGTACTTTCGCAAAACTATTTTGAATAGCCTTTCTTACTTTAAGGGCCTTATAGTAATAATCCCTTACATTAGTTCCACTTAAAACATATGAACCTATCATAATACGTCTTTTGACTTCTTCCCCAAAACCTTCAGCTCTTGTTTTCTTATATAATTCATCTAAATCCTTATAGTCCTCTGTACGATAGCCATACTTAATACCATCAAAACGTGCTAAATTAGATGAAGCTTCTCCTAAAGCAATAATTTGATATAGAGGAATAGCATGTTCAATATAATCAATGTCGATATAATCAAAGCTTACTCCTGCCTTTTTTAACATTTCAACAACTCTTAAAACACTATTACGTATTTCTTCATCAATAACACTACTCATATAAAAATTAGGAATGGCAATTTTCATTCCAGCGACATCTTCCCCAATAAGACGAGTGAAATCTAAGTTTTCTAACTTTGTACTAGTCATATCCTTTTCATCATGTCCCGTTATCGCATTAAGTAATAATGCGTTTTCATATACATTGCGAGTCATGGGACCTATTTGATCGAGACTAGAAGCAAAAGCTATTAAACCATATCTCGATACTCTACCATATGTTGGTCTTATTCCCACAATACCATTAAAGGCAGCTGGTTGTCTAATAGAGCCACCAGTGTCAGAGCCTAAAGCGAGGGGAGCTATCCTTGCAGCAACTGCACTAGCAGATCCTCCACTAGATCCTCCTGCTACTCTCTTCTTATCCCATGGATTTAAAACAGTTCCATAATAACTTGTTTGAGTAGAAGAACCCATTGCAAATTCATCCATGTTTGATTTGCCAATAATTATCATTTTTTTATCATTGATTTTTTCAATAACTGTAGCGTTATATATAGGTATAAAATTATCTAACATTTTAGATGCACAGGTTGTTCTTAGATTCTTAGTTACTATATTATCTTTAATAATAATTGGAATTCCAAAAAGGATATTATCAACTTCCATATTTTCAAGTTCCAACGCTCTTTTTATAGCTTCTTCCTTATTTAAAGTTATAAAACAATTTAATTCTTTATTGAGTTCAATTCTATCAAATGCTTCTTTTACTAAATCGATTGGTTTGATTGTCCTTTCAATTAATAATTTATTTATTTCTTCAATCTTTAAATCTAAATTTTTAGTCATTAACAACCCTCACCACCTCTACATAATTGCCTTTTTTACTTGGGGCATTCTTCAACACCTCATTAATAAGAAGCATATCAGATATTTCATCATTACGAAAGACATTAACACTATCAACTGGCGATATTAAAATATCATTAGTTTCAACATCTAACTCATTAATTTTTTCAATTTCATCCCAAATCTGTTTAAGCCCATAAGCATATCTTTCTATTTCTTCCTCACTGACAGCTATTTTGCCTAAATCAGCAACATGTAATACTTTTTCTTTTGGTAAAGACTTCATATGGTCCCTCATTCCTATATATAAAATTATTGTAAATTTAAAACTTTACTTATGTATATTGTAGCATATTTTTTTATATATATTTCTTTTAATTTGAGTAAATATAAAAATTGAAACATTTCGACATATTACAACAAATTTCGCGTTATTAATAGGTAAAATAGAGGAATTGTGTTTTCCGGTGCCGAAAAATACAATATATAAAACCCAGGGGGAGGTGATAAAATGTCAACGTATGAGATATCTAGTGAAACATTAGCTATTATTCCTATTGAAAATTATTGTTCAAAGGTAGTTGAAAAGGATAACACTATTATCGTCAGTAAAACACCTATGCAAATCATCGAAGATAGTTGTTCTTATTTTGGGAGTTCTTATTTTGGGCGGGCTAAAGGAACTAAAAAGTTAATTGGTGTTTCCCATAAAGCTCCTATCATTATTGAAGAAAGTAGAGAGATTATTTTCTTTCCTACTAGTTCACCAAGATTATATGAATGCTGTTGGGTCTCTTTGAAAAATATTGATAAATATAAAAAAGAAGAAAACAACTCACTCATTTTATTCAATGGTGGTTATTCACTGCCATTAAGCATGTCATATGGATCATTAGATAATCAAGTACTTAGGGCTACACGTTTAGAATCAGTACTTAGAATGAGAAAACAATAAAACACTTCAGTTGAAGTGTTTTCATTATCTCATAAAGATATCACGCATTATATTGTTTATATAATAGTTTTCATTATTTGTTTGTTTGACTTTCATTAAGTATTCACGCATTTGTTTATATTCATTTATTAAAAATTCTTTTTCTCCATTTTCCTTAACCAGTTGTTGTTCTGGTTCTTTTATTTCCAACAAGTTGTTAACTAAAGTAGAATACTCATTATTTGCTGTTGGTTGAGCAGTGTTGTCAATAATAATAGATTCTTCAATTTGTTTTTGGCTTTCTTTAAAATCAAACCATTTACTTATTTTGTTAATAACATGAATTATTCCAAGAATAATTATCCATAGAACAAAGATAGCAGTACTAACTTCAATTAAAGCTAATAATTTATTGTTTGTATATAAAAACATATCAGCTGATACATCAATGTTATTTGATACAATGGTGTCCATAACAAGAAAGAATAAAAACAAAACACTGATAGCACCAAATATATTAATATTTTTTGTTATCTTTGGCATCTTCTTTTTTATAATTGAAGTAATTAGTAAACCAATTGAAATAATAACTATGCCAAAATAAATACCTAAACTTGGAAAATAAATATTTAGAAATAAATTATCCATTAACTTATCCCATACTTTTAATATAGAATTTGAGTATATAATGATAAACAGGAAGAAGACTCCTAAGATATACAAGTAATATGCTTTTTTAGTCATTCCTCCATAACTATCTATAATAAACTTTCTTAAAACAAAAAAAGCAAAGATGGATACCAAAATGTATATAAAAAAGGATGATGAAAAGAAGACATTTAGTATAGTAAATAAATTGTCGACAAAAGTAACCTTCTCCATTTTCATCACCCCTTTAAATTTTTTTAATATCTTTCTTTGTTAATTAATTCAGCTATATAAATAGTTTGTGTTGTTTTATCGTCTTTTGTACATGTAATTAATGTTAATGTTGTTTTACTAGGATTACGATAAATCCCTAGTTTACCTATCTTAGGTTGTGTATATATATCGATGATATTATATGTATATTTAATATTCTTATAATACACATATGCTTGATCATTAATATTTAATTGATATAAGTCTTTAAAATAAGCAACTCTAGAAGTACCAGAGTGTCCAGCAATAATAAAATTACCTTTTTCAACATCTGGATAACTGGATGGCTTTATAATTGCTATGTTTTTATCAACATTATTTGCTGATGAATTAACATCAACAAATCCCCTTTTAAATCCTATCCTTGGAATTTCTAGCATCCCTATATAATTATATGTTGGTGTAGCCTGAGCTGGAGTGACTGGAGCTGTACCTACAGGTGTTTCTACAGGTGTTTC
>CAZQOT010000017.1:9836-15854 GCA_964595115.1 uncultured Muribaculaceae bacterium
ACTTCGCTAACTGCGACATTTTCACTAACCTTTTTATCTACTAGTAATGCATAACTTATGGTTTCAAATGCTTTATCTTTTTTGGCATTCACATAATCAAAGGAAAACATGAACACACTAACTATTACCCCTAAAAAACCTATAATGGCTTTTTGCTTGTTACTCATTTTAGTAAACCTTCTTAACTCCACTAAATATCATCCAACCAGAACCAAGGATAGTAATAGTTCCCATAAAGTATATAAGCATTGAACCAAATGAATCAGTCTTAGGAACATCTATGTATTTAGAATTGAACAATTCTTTTTCAAGAATTCCATCTCCTATTTCAAATGTAATTACTTTATCGTTTAATACATAACCATCTGGCGCTGAAGTTTCTTGAAGTGTATATTTACCTGGAGCCAAATTAATATAATGTGGTTCCGTAGTCGATTCAAATTCCTTAACAACTTTACCATCTTGATCTTTAATAACTATCATAGCATGCGCTAATAAAGCTCCTGTATCAGCATCCTTCTTTGAAAACTTCAAAGTTGGTGTTTTAGAATTTTCAAATGTAACTGTTATAGGATTACAACCACCTAAAGTAAACCACTTCTTCTCAGCTGATAATGTATATCCTGCTGGTGCTTTCGTTTCTTCAACGTAGTATTTTCCTGTTGCCAAATTAATTATATCTTTAGGAGTTGTACCTGTTTCAAATTCATTAACGGCTACTGTTCCATTTTCTCTTTTTATAACTAATTTAGCTCCTGCTAAAGCCTCACCTGTTTTAGCATTCTTCTTTATGATACTTACTTTAGTCCAGTCACATACTGGTGGTGTTGGTGGAGGTGTTGGTGGTGTTTTTTCAATTGTTAATGTCATTTTAGTTGGTGCTAAATCACTTTTTTCATCATATAATTTGACTGGTGTAATGTTTTGATAAGATGAAATGCCTGATGAATATAAAAATGCTTTTTCTATAATGCCTTTCGCAACAGCACTTATTTCAAAGGTTGTTGTTCCATAGTTAACACTTGAAGCTGGTACTTTAATCATAAATCTTTCGTTTATTCCAAATGAATATGTACTTTTTTGATTACCATAAGCATCAAAAAGTATTAAGCCTGATGGTGCATTTTTAACTGTAACAACATATGGATCAGTTGTCACATAACCATTTTTATTTAATTCAATATATTCAGAAACATAATATTTACCATCACTTGAAAGCTTCATTTTTTCACTAGATGAGGTAAATGAAATGGTTGGTTTTTGAAAATCCCTAGCATTCAAAGCTTCATTTTTTAATTTGATAATATGTTGCCTCAAATTGTATGGATCACTAGCTGTTTTATAAGCTGCTGAAACAGTATTAGTAATACCTTTATCATCAAAATACCACCATAAAGCAGTTTGAGTTACGTAATAATCATAACTATCCCCTAAGTTAGTAATATTTTTTTTGTTTGGATAACCATTCTTAATAATATAAGTAACACCGGCATCTAAAAATCCCACATTATTCATAGTAAGACCTGAAGGTCCTAACCCTTTATCATGGTCCGTACAGTATGCCATTGTTCCATCACTTGTATATTTTATTGGAAACATTGTTTGAAGGTAACTCATAGATGGATAACTCGGTACTCCCAATATGACAGAACTTGGTGCTGTTGCAGCAGATACGCCTTTAGCACCTATAATAAAAGCACTAACAAATACTAAAATTGAAGAAAAAATCTTCTTGATGGCCTTTGACCATCCATTTCTTGTTTTATTCATAAATAAAACCCCCTTGTCAATGCCGCATATAATACCACAATGCCGCAAAAATGTCAAATCAATAATTAACCAATGATACAAATATAAATTGAAACATTAAGTGTCCAAATATTTATTACCTAATAATGTTAGTATTTTTTATATATTTAATAATATCATATTTGTACTTTTATATTCAAACATAGCTCTTGGATAATTATTTATCCAATCTTCTATCTTTTTAATAAATTCTATTGTTATTTGGTTTATATCAGTACCTTTAGGAATCTCATCAAAAATACCCACTTCGGTTGCTATTCCAAGAATTAAATTTATGATGAGTGGTAATAAAAATAATATAATTGCTGCTACAGCTCGCTTTCCAAAATCAACTCCGGCTTTTTTTAATGCTTGCTCATCAGAAGCTAACGTAGCCTTTGCAAAATCAAGTAAACCAAAAATTATAAGTAAAATTGGCCCTATAATCATTATTACTTTGAATACCCCGTATATTATGTTTTCTCCTCCACTAGTGATAAAGTCAGAACAATCGATTGGCTCACCAGAATATGGATCGATAAATACTCCGGGATTAGATTTTGAACTTCCCTCAGCCTTCATATAGCCTTCTGTTAACTCCGTCGAATCATATGAAAGGGTTACTTCACACGTTGTCCCATTGGGCTCTATGGCATAATACAAATCTGTACCACATTGCCTTTTTGAATATTCATCACTACTTTTAATCAAGCTAATATCATAATTATAGTTAGGACAACCAATAAGCCCTGAAGGCTGGCCATCTATTGTATCAACTATATTTGGCATTATTTGCTCCCCAATATATTCTATTGTTATTTCTCTTGTTGCAGCACCTACAGTATACTCATATGGACCACACTTAACATCTTGCAACGTAGGACCTCCACCTTTTTGCAAGTTTTCATAATCAATTTTAATTCCAGTCATGGTTGTGTCATTTTTGAGAGTTCCCGCAAAATAAATGTCTTTTTCTGGTTTAGTAAAACTAAATGTTCTTTTGTTAACCATTGCCCCATCATTTTGATTAACAAGTTCGTTAACCTGATATAGTGTTAAGTTAGGGCAAGTTAAATAACCAGAAGACAAAAAATTGTTTTTCGTTATACTTGAAGTATCATAGGAAAGGGTTAATCCTTCTTCTGCCGTTATTAAGCCTTCACTTCTTGTGAGAGTTGTTTTAATTGTTCCATTTATATAATGTAATGTTAAATCAGAAAACAAGGGTTCCATATTGTAAGTAAAGTGATACGTACAATCAAATTCAATTGATGATGAAGTAAACTGATATTTCAAATTATATTTCGTCGAACCACTTTGAGTAGTATTATAAAATGAAATAGAATCATGCCCAGATATTCCATAAATATTACTTGGGCAAGCACTAACAGATGCTGGTAATGTAGCTTTATATGTTACTAAATTATATGTTGAACTACTTATTTTGGAAGAAGTACCATCATTTCTAATTATTACAGGATAAACACTGCTTCCACCATCACTTTTGTAATAATAGCATTCAAATGGAATCCCTGCAGCTTCAACCTTAAACCCTAATTTTATCCACAAAACAAACCCAATAATTATGATTATTACCATTAAAATTATTGAACATAATTTAGTTTTTTTGTGATCGATATTTAATGTCATATTAATTACCCCTCGTTGCTTCATTTATTTTTAATCAAATAATATTTATCATTTCTTATAGTTTAACACAAACTATTTTTAGTCGCAACGTATTTATTAATATGTTCAAAATATTTGCTACTTGCTTATCAATTTTATATCGCCGCCATTTTGTGTTAACGGTTCTTCATCTAATTCAAGTAACCTGTTCGTATCATAGCAAGCAATAGCTCTAAAAAAATCTTCCCCTCTAGATCCAAATATATTTCGATTATCAAAAGCAACGGATGCAACATACCTTAAATTCTTTATTTTTTCTATTCTATCTATGTAATTATCAATCTTTGAGTACTCAAGATTTTGACCAGCCCACCTTAATAAAACTATAAGATAATCTTTTTCATAAATTGCTTTATTAATCATTACGCTCTTTAATAGTCTTTCACTTATACCTAATTTAATACCAAGTCCCTTCATCTTTTGATATAAATTATCAATTTCTGCTTCCTCTTCTATTCTTAAAATAATGTTCTCTATTCTATTTGTTAAATCTTCATTCATGTTATTCATTACTTTCCTCCCGCCTTATATACATTATATGTTTAAACCCAAGAAGCGATAGTGAGACAACAAAAAAACACCATAATTGGTGTAAATTCTCAGATTAACTTGTTTTATTAAGGGTGCTCCCTAAAATTTTTCTCCTGTTCTCATTAATATATTCTTGAAGTTCCACATTTACCATACATGTCCAGCGTAAATCAGGATAATGTTCAAAATGATCTTCAGCATAGTATAACATTCTTCCACAAAGATCCATAATAATGACAACTGGAGTTTCAGTCTCAAAATTATACGTAACTGGAGTCACTTTTTTACTATTAAAAGTCATTACAGGTGGTCCATTTTTTACTACTACACTATCAAAACCATTGACAGCTTCCAATGTACCTATTCCATAACCGTAGCCACTAGTGCAATAATAGGAGAAGGCTACATTTTCCCCAACATATTTACGAAGACTATCTATATCTCCTCTTTGTTTTTCTTTTTGCTCTATAGTCATTTAATTCCATCCTCCCCTAAATGAATTAATACAATAATATTATATCACAAGTTATTATTAAGCGTATCCTCATTCCAAATAGTTATGTCTAATTCTTTAGCTTTGTCTAATTTACTGCCAGCATCTTCTCCTACAATAAGCACATCAGTTTTACTTGTGACACTATCAGTAACTTTACCTCCTAAATATTCCAATTGTTCTTTTATTTCATTCCTAGATCTACTTAAAGTCCCTGTAATAACGAATGTTTTTCCATATATATTAGAATTACTTTTGTCAGTTTCAACTTGCCCTAAATAAGATATATTTACCCCAAATTCTTTCAATTTGTTTATCATCTTAACATTGTCTTCATTATCAAAATAAGCAACAATACTATGGGCTATAATTGGTCCCACATCTTCAATTTTAGTTAGTTCTTCTTCACCTGCATTCATCAGATTATCAAGTGTTAAATATTTTTTTGATAATACTTTAGCCATTTTATTACCAACTTGCCTAATACCAAGACCAAATAATAATTTTTCAAGTGAATTATTCTTACTTTTTTCAATTGATTCTAGAAGGTTATTAATACTTTTATCACCAAAGCCTTCTAACTCTATTAATTCTTCCTTATACTTATCAAGATAATAAATATCAGTAATTGTTTTAATATATCCTAAATTATAAAAATCTTCTATTATTCGCTCACCAAGGCCTTCAATATTCATAGCATCGCGACTAACAAAATGGATTAATCCCTCAATTCTTCTAGCATCACATGCTTTATTAGTGCAGAAATAATCAGCTTCTTTATCTTTCTTTATTAAATCGCTATCACAAATGGGGCATTTATTAATCATAATAAATTCTTTTTCACTACCAGTACGTCTTTCCTTTAGAACACTCACAACTTCAGGTATGACGTCCCCTGCTTTTCTAATAATTACCATATCACCAATTCTAATATCTTTATCAACGATGTTTTTTTCATTGTGGAGGGTTGCTCTGCTAATGACCGATCCTTGAACTAAAACAGGATCTAAAACTGCATTAGGGGTTATTTGCCCTGTTCTACCTACAGTAAAAATAATATCTCTTAATTTTGTAACTATTTCAGTGGCAGGAAATTTATAAGCTGTAGCCCACTTAGGATATTTAGCTGTATTGCCTAATCTTTGTTGTTCTCTAACATTATTTAATTTTATGACAACACCATCTATTTCATACGGTAATTTTTCTCTTTTTTCTGTCCACTCAGATATATATTCTAAAACACCTTCTATATCATCAAATTTTCTAATATTAGGATTAACGATAAACCCTAACTTTTTAAAATATTCAAGCGATTCATAATGATTTTCAATACCATAATCAAGGGGATTAGGTAATTGATAAAGGAAAGCATCTAGCTTACGAGAAGCTGTTATTTTCGAATCTAAATTACGAACACTACCAGCTGCAGCATTCCTTGGATTCTTAAGTAATTCTAGCCCTTCCCTTTGACGATTATCATTAATTTGATTAAATGTCTTTTTGCTCATGTATATTTC
>CAZQOT010000018.1:0-6842 GCA_964595115.1 uncultured Muribaculaceae bacterium
CTATTGATGGACTTGGTGATATTGTTGCTCGTAAAATTGTTGAGGAGCGAAGCAAGGGAAATTTCATAAGCATTGAAGATTTAGCCAAACGAGCAAAAGTATCTCAAACCCTAATTGATAAAATGAGAGTTATGGGCATTATAAAAGATATGCCAGAAACTAATCAGTTAACACTATTTTAAAATAATAATATGCGTCTATATAACTTGTTACTTTTATGATATAATAAACATGATAGTAACAAATTATAGAAGAATAAGGAGAGTCTTTATGAAAAATAGAAAAGGATTTACGTTAGTAGAATTATTAGCAGTAATAGTGATATTAGCTATCATTTTAGCAATTGCTGTCCCTGGAATATCGGGTATTATTAAAAGTAGTACTATGAAATCAATGGAAAGTGATGCTAAATTAGTATTAAAAGCAGTTGACTTAAAGAAATTAGGAGATGATACATTTGATTCACTAGCTTATAATGATGACTTGCTAGGTTTATTAACAGCATTAAATCTGAATGGAGATAACTATGAAAGTATTAAATTCACAAAGAATGCAGGAAAAATACTTATTACAGTTACCGGTAAAGGTAAATGGGCTGGCTTAACAGCGTGTGGATCATATCACACCATTACAGTGAGTGACGATGGATGTGAATTGGATTTAGTACCACCGGTCATAACATTGCTTGGTGATAATCCAATGGAATTAACAGTTGGTGATCCATATGAAGAACCAGGAGCAAGTGTGTCTGATAACAGTGATGAAACAATAAATGCAGTAATAACAGGTACTGTAGATACAAATGCGATAGGAACTTATACAATGACTTACACTGCCACCGATTCAAGTGGAAATAATGCAACAATAACGAGAACAATAAATGTTATATTAGCACCAATAAATTTTAGTTTCACAGGTGCTGTTCAGACGTATACTATTCCGGTAACGGGGACATATAAATTTGAAGTATGGGGTGCCCAAGGAGCATCAAAACCCGGGTTAGAAGGTGGAAAAGGGGCATATGCATATGGGCTTATAAATCTTACATTAGGGCAGGAAATAAACGTATATGTTGGTGGTCAAAATGGTTATAATGGCGGTGGGGCAGCTGGGGCTGTTTGTAATAATGCAGGTGAAAATATAATTTATTATACTGGTCATAATGGTGGTGGCGGAACTGATATGAGAATTGGCGGAATTGCTTTAGCTAATAGAGTAATTGTTGCTGGTGGTGGTGGCGGCGGATCTGCCCAAGGTGAAACAAATGGAGGTTATGCAACTTCAAATGGTTTACCTGCATCACCAGGTACTTATGCTGGAAAGCCTGGTATGGCTGGAACAGCAATAGCTGGCGGTGCTGGTGGTGCTGGAGGTTCGAAGCCTGGAACAGCTTCTTACAATCCATCCCCTTTATGTCAACCATCCGGTGGCGGTGGTGGCGGTGGCTATTACGGCGGAGGTGGCGGCGGTGCTGGCTCACTTCAAAATTCCACAAGTTATGCAGGTCTTGCAGGTTTGGCTGGTAGTCTAGGCCAAGGCGGTGCTGGAGGAGCTGCTCAGTTATTGTCATATGTTAATTCTTTTTCTAACGTTAGTGGTGCTGGTGGCGGTGGTGGTTCTTCCTTTATTGATGGAGTAAACAATGGGCAGATAATTCATGGTAACGCTGTTATGGACGATCCAATCAGCGGAACACAAACAGGAAATGATGGGGATGGTTATGCTAGAATAACATTTAATCCTTAAAAAATAGAACAGACCTTTAGAAGTGATTTGAAAAAAATCTACACGAAAAAAAAGAACGTGTAGATTTTTATATGATAAAATTTTAATTAGGAGGAATATTTATACTAGCCTAAAAAGAGAGCAAAACAAAAGACTAGCACGATGAAAAGAGTGTTGGTCTTTTAAGCACTTAAGAATTTATTGGGATTAATTCGTTTTGTATTCGTGTACTATTCACTTAATACTTACATAATTAGTAGGAAGCATAGAACTTACAGCTAGAGGTTTTAAAATAGGTAATTTTGATTTATACAAATCAGATGCAGTTAATTTTATAATTGATGAAGATGGTAAAACATTAATACCACCATTCAGAACTATTGATGGACTTGGTGATATTGTTGCTCGTAAAATTGTTGAGGAGCGAAGCAAAGGGAATTTCATAAGCATTGAAGATTTTGCAAAAAGGGCTAAAGTATTTCAAACTTTAATTGATAAAATGAGAGTTATAGGTATCATTAAAGATATGCCAGAAACAAATCAATTAACATTATTCTAATTGCAAATGGCGAATATGTATGATATTCCATTATATGGATAACAATATAATAGAGGAGAGCGTGTCAATGAATAAAAAAGGATTTACGCTAGTAGAATTGTTGGCAGTTATAGTTGTGCTTGCCATTATTTTAGCGATAGCAGTACCAGGAATATCAGGTATTATTAAAAATAGTACGATGAGTGCAATGAAAAGTGATGCTAGATTATTGTTAAAGTCGATTGATTTAAAAAAATTATCAGATGATACGTTTAATCCAATAGAATATAATAATGATATGGTTGGGCTTTTAGCGTCTTTAAAATTAAATGGTGATAATTATGAAAGTGTAGTTTTTACTGAACATAATGGAAAAATACTTGTTACTATAACAGGTAAAGGTAAATGGGCAGGTCTAACTGCTTGTGGTTCATATCAAAATATGCAAGTGAGTGAAGATGGGTGCGAGTTAGATTTTGTACCCCCAGTTATTACTTTAATAGGTAGCAATGTGGTAGAAATTGAGATGGGGAATACGTATACAGAAGAGGGGGCAACAGCACAAGATAATAAAGACGGTGACATTACAAGTAGCATTGTTGTAACTGGAATAATAGATTTTAATGTTGAAGGTATATACACAAAAATTTATACTGTTACTGATAGCAGTGGGAATACTACAACCTTAGAAAGAACAGTTAAAGTAGTTTCTCAATTTGATGAACTTAAAGGTGTGAATAGGCCAAAGTTGGCAGGAGGCATGATTCCAATTAAATGGGTTACGGATCACTGGGAAACGACAACAACAAGTGATAATGATTGGTATGAATATGGTACGACCCCAGAAACAAGAAAATGGGCTAATGCAATACAAGTAACAAATAAAAGTTTATATTCCTCTGCTGGTACAACGGTTGATATAGATAATGATGTTATATTTATGTGGGTATGGATACCAAGGTATGCCTACCAAATAGAGGGTGGCTACCACACTAGTACAACAGGTGTTATAAATGTTGAGTTTTTAAAAGGGGAATCAAATATTACTGGTGATGGCAGTACTGTCGATATAATCCCAACATATAGTGATGCGGACACTCAGTCAAATTTCATCAAACATCCAGTTTTTAGTTTTGATGAGACTGAATTTACGGGAATATGGGTTGCTAAATTTGAAATAAGTGGATCAACCACAGCCTTGGATTCAAAGCCAAATGTGTCGTCAATTGCAACCGATACGCTTATCGATAGATTTACTTCTTCAAGAAATATGGAAACGAATGATAGATATGGATGGTCTTTAGCAAGCGAACTGAATACCAATGGAACTTTTAAAACAGATAACAATAATGTCGATACTCATATGATGAAGAATACTGAATGGGGAGCAGTAGCATATTTATCTAAATCGATATACGGTAAAAACGATATTGAGGTATTTCTTAATCCAACCGCTCTTACAACAGGGAGGGGCGGTGAAACGGCAAATCAATTAACTACAGATGATGTTGTGGACAGTGCATCACCTACCTTGTATGGCTATGATGGTAAATCATGTTCAAGCAAAACAGGGCGTATATGTACTGGAGAAACTCATGCAACATATGGAATGGCATCATCAACCACTGGAACTATCTATGGCATATATGATATGGCAGGTGGAAGAAATGAAATTGTGATGGGTACCAATAATACTGTAAAAATTTATGGCCTAACGCCTGGAGATATTCATGACAAATATATAGATCGTTATAGTGGCAGCAACTATGGATATAATACTTTGATTGTTGGGGATGCCGTTTATGAAACAAGTTACAACCCTAGGTTGAATGGAACAGGAGGCTGTTTATCGTGTTCTTGGTTTTCAGAAAGATCCTATATGCCATACTCAAGCTATTCGTTTTTCCTACGTGGTGGCAGTACCACTTTAAGTTCTGGAGGAATCTTTGATTTTGGTCACAACAATGTTTCTACTATTACTGCGTGTGGTTGGCGTGTCGTTTTGTTGGTAGGAACAGGACTTTAATGTAAAAAAGATTATATTAGTGTAATCTTTTTTTTCTTTAGAAAAAGTCGAAATTTGTTGAATACATTACTAAGTTGTGATAAACTTACTGTAGATAAATAATATATTTGTAGGTGGAGTAGTCTATGGTAGAACAAAATATAAAAGAAGAGAATAAATCAAAAAAAATTTTTTCTGTTGCTAAAACAGCCTTAAAAGTATTTTGGGTTTTAATGGCAACTCTTTTTGCTGTCATTTTAACTCTTATTGTAACAGTAATGATGATTTGTAGTGATGTATCCAAAACAGCTAAAGAGATATTTGTTACAACAATGCTTGAAACGGGGCAAATGAAATTTATGGCATCATTGTTTTTGCCTTCTGAAGAGATAAAAGAGATTGTTGAACGTAATTCAATGGCTGATATGGATGAAGAAATTGATCCTGATTTGATTGATACCTCTGATACGCATAATGCCAAAATAGAATTGATAAAAATATCAGGCAATACTTTTGCAGGTAAATTGTTGGTTATAAATGATCCATCAAGGGTAAAATTATCAACCACTTATCCATGGGGTGAATATGGAGTTGAATTAGATAAATTAGTGACTAAGAAAGATGCTATAGCAGGTATTAACGGTGGTTTGTATCAATCTACAGCTAATAAAGGTGGATATCCCCTTGGAGTAGTTGTAAGTGAGGGGCAAATTCAATATAATCAACCTAATTACAAAGGTTTGTATTTAATAGGGTTTGATGATAAAAATATTTTAAGAATCATTGATTTAGCTGGGATGTCAGCTAAAGATGTTGAAGAGTTAGTTGTTAAAGAAAAGATTCGTGATGCTGTGACCTTTCAAGAAGAAAGTAGCGATAAAAATAATCACTTTGTTAAGCTTGTAGTAAACGGAGAAGCAAGAGAAACAAATGGTTTGGGTAGTGGAGCTAACCCAAGAACGGCAATAGGTCAAAGAGCAGATGGAGCAGTTTTGCTATTAGTTACTGATGGTAGAGGGGCATCAGGCCATTTAGGAGCCACAGCTAATGATTTAATCGATATAATGATAGAATATGGAGCGGTTAATGCAGCTAACCTTGATGGTGGTAGTTCTTCAAGCATGTATTATAATGGAAAATATGAAATGGCTAGTGTAACTCTATATTATTCAAATTCATCATGGAGATTACCAACTGCCTTTGTAGTTGAAAAGAGGTAATAAAATGGAACAAAATGATGTAATTACCCATAATTTAAAGGGATTTAAAAGAAAGCTTACTATTAAAAAAATAACTTTAATCTATTTCATTGTATTACTTTTACTTATCTTTTGTTTTCTAATTTACGTAAGACATAGTTTAGTTACATATGAAAATAATCAAATTGATACATACATGAATAATTTTATATCAAAATTATCTACGGCAGCTAAAGAAGGAAAAATTGAAAAACATGTGGATATATCAAAAATCAATGTCAGTATCCTTGAAAAAGATTCAGTGACAGTGAATGATGGCTATAAAAATTTATTTAAACATTCAAAGATAACCCATAAGAAAATAGCAGAAAATAATGATAAAAAGACAGTGTCTTATGAAATTCTTGCTGATAATAAGAAAATTTTTGAAGTGACTATTGAAAAGGGTAAAGAAGTGCATCGCATGGGGTTATTAACTTTTAATATCTTAAAAACTAAGAATATAAAGGTTAATAATGACAGAGGTATATATTATTATGATATAAAAGTACCAAGTAATTTTAAGGTTAAAATAAATGGTGAAGAATTAACTGATGATTATAAAAAAAGTGAAGACTCTTATGAAGAGTTTCAAAGAATGGAATATATACCATTACCTAAAAAAATTACTTATCAAGTAAATGATTTAGTTAATAAACCTTCAATTACTATAATAAACAATAATAATGAGGAAGTAAGCTATAAGGAAGAAAATGGGATAATTAGCAATCAAACATTTTATCAAACAGATGATAGGGAAGAAGCAATGGCAAAACTTATAGAACCATTTGATGCTTTAGAGTTAACTCGTAAATGGAGTCTTTTCTTAACAAACGATCTAGGTGGTACAAGACGTGGATTTGATAAATTATCCATTAACTTAGTAAAAAGTTCATACATGTGGAATATGGCATATAGTTGGGCAACTGGTGTTGATATAACATTTGTCAGCAGACACACATTAAAAAATCCAACTTTTACAAATGAAAGTGTAAGTGATTATATTATATATAATGAAAATGCTTTTTCATGTCTTGTTCATTTAGAAAAAAACATGATTGTTAGTGGCCAAACAAAAGTAGATACAATAAATGATAGATTATATTTTATATATTTAGATGATAAAGATGATGGTATAAATAATGCAACATGGCGATTAGTTGATATGAAGAACGTTACAATAGAATAAGGAGGTTTATATGGATGATGTAGTAATAATTATTCCTTCTTACAAACCCGATTGTGAAATAATGCGTAAGTTTATTAAAGACCTAACTAATGTTTTTAACAACGTATTAATAGTTAATGATGGAAGTGGCTCAAACTTTGATGATTT
>CAZQOT010000018.1:6942-14973 GCA_964595115.1 uncultured Muribaculaceae bacterium
AATGTCCCATTTAAGAGCAAATATGGTAACAAAATAACAAGAACCATTTTTAAAATGTTTATAGGGCTAAAAATAACGGATACTCAAACAGGTTTAAGAGGATTGAGCAAGAAGTTAACAGAACAATTTATAACAACTAAAGGTGAACGTTATGAATATGAAACTAATATGCTTATTGATTGTAAAATATATAATATTGATATCAAAGAAGTAGGTATATCGACAATATATATAAATGATAATAAAACATCACATTTTAATCCTATTAAAGATTCAATTATTATATATAAATTATTTACTAAATATATATTATCTTCATTAAGTTCATTTGTTTTAGATATTTTATTATTTGTGTTATTTATAAACATGTTAATAGAAAAAACAAATAATTATATATTATTGGCAACTTTATTAGCGAGAATTATATCTTCAGTTTATAATTATGCTATGAAAAGAAAAACATCATTAAATAAGATGACTGGCATATTGCTAATTAAATATTTACTGTTAACAACACTTATAACACTAATTTCGGGGTTTTCATTATATTATTTAAAACAGCTTTTACCAAACATATCTTTAGTTGGAATAAAAATTGTTATAGACATAGTACTTTATATGATTTTTAATTTCATTAATATAAAACAATAATTATAGCATTTTGTTAATCAATAAGTTAAAGAATTTATTAAAAAAATAAATTCTTTTTTTATGTGTAAATATACAAAAAAGTCTTTACAAATTCATAAAAAAAGAGTATGATAGTGGTAGACAGTGGCACATTGTGGTAGAAAGTGGGGGCTTTTTATGTTGATAGGTGAATATCATCATAGTATTGATGATAAGGGTCGCTTGATTATTCCATCAAAGTTTAGATACGATCTTGGCGACAAATTCATAGTTACAAAAGGTTTAGATGGATGTTTATTCGTATATCCAAAGAATGAATGGGAAAACATCGTATCAAAGTTGAAAGTTCTGCCTTTTACCAAGAAAGATGCAAGAGTATTTATGCGTTTCTTTCTTTCGGGTGCTACTGAATGTGAATTCGACAAACAAGGTCGAATAAATATTACCTCTCCACTTGCGGAATACGCCGATTTAACCAAAGAATGTGTTGTAATCGGCGTAAATGACCGCTTAGAGATATGGGATAAAGATCGTTTCAATAATTTCTTTAAAACAAATGAAGATAATTTATCAGATATAGCAGAAAACTTATTCAATCAGGAGATATAGATGCATAAAAGTGTTTTGCTTAAAGAAACGATTGATAATTTGAATGTTAGAGAAAATTTGATATATGTGGATGCAACGCTTGGCTATGCTGGTCACAGTAGGGAAGTCTTGAAAAGAATTAATAAGGGGTTCTTATTCGCCTTCGATCAGGATAGCGAGGCTATAGCATATAGTACTAAAGTATTAGATAATATATCAAAATCATATGAAATAATTCATTCAAACTTTGTTAATCTCAAAGATGAATTGCTTATAAGAGGAATAACTAGGATTAATGGCATCATGTTTGATTTAGGAGTATCTAGTCCTCAGCTCGATAATGGAGAGAGGGGATTTAGTTATCACACTGATGCAAGGCTTGATATGAGAATGAATAAAGATAACAAATTATCAGCCTATGAGGTAGTTAATAATTATTCAGAAGAATCACTGGCAGAAATATTCTACAAATATGGAGAAGAAAAATATGCTAAAAGTATTGCTAAAAAAATAGTGGAGTATAGAAAAAATAAACAAATAGAAACAACACTTGAATTAGTAGAAATAATCAAGATGGCTGTCCCAGATAAATATAAAAGAGATGGTCATCCAGCTAGAAAAGTGTTTCAAGCTATAAGAATAGAAGTAAATAAAGAATTAGAAGTATTAGAGGGTTCTATTGAAGATGCAATTGAATTACTTGATATAGGTGGTCGTATCTGTGTCATAACATTTCACTCACTAGAGGATAGAATTTGTAAGCAAATATTCAAAAAGTATAGTGAAGTAGATGAAATGGTAAAAGGGCTTCCCAATATACCTGATGAGTACAAACCTAAACTAAAACTAATTGGTAAATTTGTACCAAGTAATGAAGAGATAGAGATAAACAATAGAGCAAGGTCAGCAACGTTAAGAGTGGCTGAAAAAATTAATGTATAGGGAGTGAGCGGAACATGGCTACAAGAAAAAGAAAGATAAGATTATTAAGAATTGAAAAACTATTAATAAAAGTTTGTGTTTTATTGTTGCTTATGATTCCAGCCTCAGATGTTTTTGGAAAAGCTATGCTATCAAAAAGTAATCTAGAAGTTGAAAAACTCAAAAAACAAATAACTGAGCAAACAAAAAAGAATCAAAGTTTAGTTATGAAAGTGAACGAACTTAGATCATTTGATAACATTAGACAGGTTGCACAAAACCAAGGATTAGCTTATAATAGTAGTAATGTAAAGGTTATAGGCAATAATTAAGAGGTGTTACAATGAAAAAAGGAAGAGATATGGTGGATAGAATTAGAATTAATAAAATAATATTCATTATACCTCTTTTTTTCTTTGCTATAACAGGTCTTCAATTAACTAAATTAACTCTTTCAACTAAAATAGATGGAATTAACTTAAAAGACTTTGCTAATAATCGTAATACTAAAAAAGAAACTTTGTATGCTACAAGAGGGACTATTTATACTTATAACGGTGAAATATTAGCTCAAAACATCGATTCTTATACTGTGATAGCGTATCTTTCTGCTAAAAGAAGTGAGGATTCAAAAAAAACAAGACATGTTGTTGATAAACAAATGACCGCTGAAAAACTATCACCCATTCTAAATATGAGTGTTGAAGATTTATTAAAATTACTTAATAAAGAAAATTTATATCAAGTTGAATTAAGACCTGGTGGTAGAGGTATTACCGAACTTAAGAAAGAGGAAATAGAAAAATTACAATTACCAGGTATTGATTTTATTCAAACGTTTAAAAGATATTATCCCAATAATGATTTTCTATCTTATACCTTAGGATATGCCACGATGAAGGATGAGGATTTAAAGATTATTGGGCACATGGGTATTGAAAAATATTTTGATAAGGAATTAAGTGGGGAAGATGGTTATTTAGAATATCAAAAGGATTTGAATGGTTATAAGATTCCAAATACTCCTGAGCGAAAGAAAAATGAAAAAGATGGGATGGATATATATCTTACTATCGATGATAACATTCAAATGTTTACAGAGAGAGTAGTTAAAGAAACGTATGAGACTTATAATCCTGAATGGATGTTAATGGTGGTAGCGGACGCTAAAACAGGAGCTATTCTTGGGACTACTTCATCTCCTTCTTTTAATCCTAATATAAAGGATATTCAAAGCTATTTAAATCCTCTTGTAGCATATGCTTATGAACCTGGTTCAACAATGAAAACATTTACTTATATGACCGCAATTGAAAAAGGGACATATAATGGTAATGAAACATTCAAATCAGGTAAAATAACAGTAACTGATCATGAAATATTCGATTGGAACGGTAAAGGGTGGGGTACTATAAGTTATGATCAGGGATATACTTTATCATCTAATGTAGGAGCAGCTAATATTATGAATAATTTCCTTACTAGAAAAGATTTAAAAGATTATTTAGATAAATTAGGGTTTGGTAAAAAGACAAACATTACATTACCGGGAGAATTAGCTGGTAAAGTTGATTTTAAATATGAAGTTGAGGTAGCTAATGCTGCTTTCGGACAAGGATTTACTATAACACCTATTCAAATGATACAAGCCCTAACTTCTATAACTAATAATGGTGTGCTATTAAAACCATATATTGTCGATAAAATAGTTGATCCTAGCACTAAAGAAATAGTGTATAAAGGTAAAAGAGAAGAACTAGGCGTTGTAGCTAGTGAAACTACTATTAATCAAATGAAGGATTTGATGTATAAAGTAATTAATGGAGATTCAACCAATTGTACAGGTTATCCATATAAAATAAGTGGTTATGATATTATGGGTAAAACTGGTACTGCCCAATATGTTGATTCAAAGACTGGAAAATATGCTAATGGTACTAATGAATATATCAAATCTTTTACTGGCATATTTCCTAAAGATGACCCTAGGGTGATAATTTATGTTGTTATTAAAAAACCTAGTCATGGTGATTCTTCAAGTCTTTATTCTTCTTCAAAGAAACTTATGAATGATTTAGCAAAATATTTAAATATTAAACAAAACAATGGAGTTCAAGATAACAATAACTCAACATTCGTAGTACCTAATTATCTAAATCAAGATCCTAATTTATTATCTAGTAGCAGCCATACATCAAATATAATTATTGGAAGTGGTTCTAAAATAATTAATCAATATCCCAAAGAGGGAACTATAATTAATGATAAGGATAAAATATTTATAGTAACTAATGATAAAAATATCAAGTTAGTAAATATGTTAGGATGGTCTAGCAGGGAAATAGAAACTTATTGTAGCTTATTAGAAATAAAATGTAATATTCAAGGATATGGATTTGTAACAAATCAAAGTGTTCCTGTAGATACTTTAATAAATGATACAACAGAGGTTATTCTAACACTTACAAGGATGAATCCAAAAGTTGAAATTGGCACTTAAAATGATTGACTAAATACAAATAAAGATATACACTATTATGTATATTTTTATTTTGCTATTTGGATGTGGGGAAATGGAAAGAATATATACTTTTGAGGAATTAATTAGTAATATAAGTAGTTATAATCCCGATGAAGAGAAGCGCGTTATAAAGGCTTATCAATTAGCTGAAAGTCATCACCGCGGGGTAACTAGAAAAAGTGGGGCTCCTTATATAAGTCATCCAATTGCTGTCGCTTATTTCTTATCTTTAAGAAAGTGTGATGGTGATACTATTTGTGCGGCTTTATTACATGATCTTATTGAAGATACTGATGTTACATATGAACAAATTGTTATGGAGTTTGGCCAAACAATTGCTAATTTAGTAGACGGTGTTACTAATCTTAAAAAAATTGATTTTTCATCTGATGATGCTTGTGAATTAGCTAACATAAGAAAGATAATGGAAAGTATTCGTAAAGATCCTCGTATTATTATAATCAAACTATCTGATCGCTTGCATAATATGGAGACCCTCGAATATAAAGAACGGGAAAATCAAATAAAAAAAGCCAAACAAACATTAGAAGTTTTCGTTCCCTTAGCTCACCATATTGGAGCTAATTGGTTAGCTAGACGCCTAGAAGATCTATGTTTTAAATATCTAAATCCAACGAAGTATAATGATTATCAAGAATATAAAGACAATTATCAAAATAATAATCAAATAATAATTAATGAAACAAAAAACCAAATAGCAAGCAAACTTGCAGTTAAAGGTATTTATGGGAATTTATATATCAGTTATAAAAATATTTTTAGTCTTTATAAAGATAAGCGCTTTAAACTACAAAAATCTAATATTAATAATGTTAGTGATATGGTCACAATTAAAATAGTTGTTAATGATCAAGATGATTGTTATAAGATACCTAAGATTATTGATTCATTATATCGAATCCGAAGGGAAAGTATTAAGGATACCATTAGAAAACCTAAAGACAATCTTTATCAATCATTAGATTTTTCATTAACAAGATTAGATATTCCAATTCAGATTTGCATTAGAACTAAAGAAGGACATCTTCTTTCTGAATTCGGATTACCATCATACTGGGAAGAACATAAAGGTTTAGCAAGACAATACATGACTGAAGATTTAAATAATAAGTTTAAATTTTACCGTCTATTAGATAGCATAATTGATAAAGATTATACTGATAAACAATTTGTTCGTAAATTAAAGAAAAAAATATTTAAGGAAGTAGGTGTATCAGATGTATTATCATGATATATATAAACTACTTTCCTTGATAGAAGAGGATATTGCTAGGACATATATACGTTTGTTGAATAATGAATTAAATAATCGGATGGATAATAAATTATTAAATGATTTAAATGAACATTTAGAAAGGGAAAGACAAATATTTTTAAAAGTAATATCAAATGAGGAAGATGCTAAACATAATTTAGATATTATTATGAATAATTACTCAGTGTTCAATATTGGTGGTTTGTTTGGAATGGATGCCCAAAAATATTTTCTTGATAAGTCTGCAGATGAAATTAGTATTCAACTTTTGGGAATGCATCGGCTTTATTATTTACTTAATTATCGTTTAATTGCATATCAAAATCTTAATACTGATAAGCAAGATGATGATATTGCTTCTTCCTTGCCTTGTAATGTATATTTTATGAAAGAGGTTACGAGAATTTTATCATTAATCTTAAATGAGTATATAGAAAAACATTGTAATAATTTTTATCAATCTAGATTAATGAGAATAAAGTATTTAACTGTTTTCTATACGACTATAAATGAAGACGAAATGATAAAAAATAAATTTGATACTATTAAAATTGAACCTCTTAATTTAGAAGAAAAATTAATGTCTTTTGGTTATACTAAAAAACAGGCTGATAAATTCATTAAGTTTGTAAGTACTAAATGTTTTAAAGATACAATTAGACGTTTATTATCTTTTTCTGATGAAGCTTTTTATTTAAATGAAGTGATTGTTGAATCTTTAATATATCAAGCTTATATTAGGACAATTATGTTACAGATTAAAAATCAAGATTATGTTAAAAAATTACAAATGGAAGTAATAAAAGAGCTTGATACATTAGGTACAGCCATTTCTTTAAATAAAGCTAAAGAAATATTATTAGAATCATTTAGTCATTATGAAAATGATTGTATAACATATAATAGTCTTTATCAAAATAATATAATATGCTATAATGATAATATAGAAACAGAGAACAAGAGGTTTTATTAAAGTATTAATAGGAATGAGAGGTCAGTGACTGGAAGCCTTTCTTAATTACAATAATAAAATGTAGCTTGGGAGTTGTGATTCTGAAATAACAGTAAGAACCACCGTATATATGCGTTAAATATTTGAGAATAGTTTTACTATTGAACTAAGGTGGTACCACGATAATTCGTCCTTGAATATTTCAAGGATTTTTTTTGTTTTAAATATTAAGGAGTAAAAGAATGAAGGACATTGAAGTAGCAAAGCAAAAATTTAGTGAGTATGTTAGTAATTATGATATGAATAATGATAAAATAGAATTGAAACATTATCATAGCTTAAGAGTATGTGATGTATGTGGTGATATAGCTGATTACCTAAATTTAGATGAAGAACAAATCTATATTGCCAAACTTATAGGTTTATTACATGATATAGGACGATTTGAACAAATCAAAAAATATGACAGTTATAATGATATGACAACCTTAGATCATGGTAATTATGGCATCAGAATTTTGTTTGAAGATAATCTTATAAGAAACTTTATTGATATAGATAAGTATGATGATATAATTAAAAGAGCAATTGGTGCTCACAATAAACTTGATATACCAGATTACTACAGTGAAGAAGAAGTGCTGTATACTAAAATAATAAAAGACGCTGATAAAATAGATATTCTTTACATATTAGCATTGAAAGACAAAACAAATATAATTAATAGTGAAGATGTAAGTATAGAGGTAATAGAAACATTCAGAAGCAAAAGAATAATAAAGTATTGTCTTGGTTTAACTGAACTTGATCAATCCATAATTAATATTGCCTTCATATATGATTTACATTTTTCATATAGTATAATTTTGTTAAGAGAAAAAAAGTATATTAATATTTACATTGAATCATTATCATTAAAAACAAGTAAAACTATACAAATATTTAAAGAAATTAAAAACCAAATAAGTGAGGATTTAAGTATTAAGGAGGGATAATATGTTGGATAAGAAATATGATCATATTACTGTTGAATCTAATCGTTATCAATTTTGGTTAGATAATGACTTTTTTAAGGCTGGAGAAATGAGCAAAGAACCATTTTGTATTGTAATTCCACCACCAAATGTAACTGGAAAACTGCAT
>CAZQOT010000019.1:0-10670 GCA_964595115.1 uncultured Muribaculaceae bacterium
TTAAAAAGAAATCCCCACTTTAAAAAAAGTGGGGTTTGTCTACAGTCTGAAAAAACCAACTGTTTAGTTGGTTTTATTTTACAAAACGTTTTTTTTAGTTTGCTTTTGCTATCTTAGCAATCAAGGAGGTTAGATGTCATTTTTTAGTATTCCAATATCTTAATGTTTGATTAGATAGGCTAAATATAATGCCAGCCATAATCATGTAACTTAAAAGACTGGAACCACCATAACTAATAAAAGGAAGAGTAATACCTGTAATTGGTAATAATCCAATATTCATACCGATGCTTTGAACTTGTTGATATAAAAGCATACCTACGATACCTGCTATTATGTATTTATTAATATTTTGATTGCTTTTAATACTTATATTGATAATTTTTAAATCAAAGAATATTAAAATACCTATTAGTATTATGGAACCTATTAGACCAAAGTTACTGGCATAGACTGAAAAAATAAAATCAGTATGAGCTTCTGGAAAATATATTGGAGTGTGATTAAAACCAAATCCAAATAAGCCGGCACTACCAATAGCGGATAAGGCATTCCCTAACTGCATCCCATCTTTATTTTTCCATTCTAATATTCTATCGATACGATAGAAGAAATCAGTTCCAAATAAATTAATAAATAATTCGCTCTCAAAAAAATATAAAAACAAAAAACCTCCTATTAATATAGTTCCAATCCCAATTATCATAAAAAACCAACGATATCTTATGCCAGCTATTAAAAGCATAATGAAGGTTATGAAAAAATATATTATAACTATTCCTGTATCAGGTTGTAAGAATGTTAAGATAGATGGCAAAAATAATATACCAGCTATTTTTATTAAGAAGATGAATTCGTCATTAATAGAGGGTTTTGGATGTTTTTCATTGAAATCATTTATCATTTTCGCTAGCAACAATATTAAAATTATTTTCATAAATTCACTTGGTTGGATGGTCGCAATATTGCCAATTGTAAACCAACATTTAGCATCGTTAATTGGGGTGCCAATAAACAACAGTAATACAAGGCTAGCAATTCCAATAAAATATAAGTACCATGCATATTTAATAAAATAATCGATGCCTATATACATAATTAAGTAGGCTATTCCAAAGCCAAGGATATACCACACTATTTGTTTTACCACAAGATTACCCATATTTGATGGTAAAATATTACTAGCACTATATATTGTAATGATACTTATGAAAAATAACATAATAAGAGGAATGATAATACCATGCTCTATTTTATATTTTGAATCATTTTTCATCTCATCACCCCGTTATATTTATATTATATACGGCTAAACTTTTTTCATGTTGCAACTTTTATTTTCCTAATGCATAGAATATTCATAGATAAGGGTGTTGATTATGAATAAGAAATTACCTAATATTTATACAAAGATGGTTGAAAAGAAGTTTAATAATAATAAGACGGTATTTTACTCTTTTCATAAAGAAAAAGAAAAGAGTGACAAAAAAGAAAAAAAAGCTTTACCTAGTGAAGTGAATATTAATAAAAGGATAAAGGACATGTTTAATTCACCTAACTTTATATATAAAATAAATGCTAAAGTCACTTTAAAAGATGGTAACGAGCTAAACAAAGATATCATAGGTCAAATAAATCGCAAATTAATAACCATAGATGATGATTTTATAAATATAGATGAGATTGAAGATATAAACTTCTAATAAAAAAACCACTTATTTAGTGGCTTTTTTGTTAAACACAATCAACAAAAGTATCTTCTAAGCACTTTATAACACATACACATTTTAAATCTACAGTAAAGAATGAATCAGTTGCGACAAATTCTTCGCAGTCACCATCTAAATCACCATGATGCTTTTTAACTAAAACTCTAAAGCAAGCACAACAATCATCAATTTTTTCAACCCTGAAAACATTTGAAAAGCATGTTGCTGGTGTTATAGGGCCATTAGTTGTAGGCATTACAAGCGGATCATCACCATTTTGACCGCATAAGATTAATTGTACAGGTCTTGTATTGCATAAACAGCAACATTCATGTCCTAATACAGGTCTGTCACAGCAATTGTTGCATTCCTCTTTGCACTCTGCTTTCTTTTGGAGAATATTAATGACTTTTATTATATCACCTATGCATTTGCAATCGCTATTATTATTACACATATATATATACCACCCCTTTATTTATTTTCAATAATAACATATTCTTAAATTAAAAATGAGTGTGTAATTAAAACCTATATTTATAGTTTTATTTTTAAGATATTTATAGTATAATACTGATAGGTGATAGAAATGCCATATTTACAATACTTAATAATCATAGTAGTTTTATTAATAATTGCTTTGGTTGCAATGAAAGCTGGAAAGAAAGATTTTCATATCGAAGCTAACAAATTAGTAGAATATCTTGGTGGTAAAGATAATATTTTAAACATTGAGGTAAATATGTCCCGCTTCAAGGTAACACTTAAAGATGTTTCAATCGTTAATAAAGATGCTATTCAAAAAATAGGAGCTAAAGGAATTGTGGAGATAGATAATCAATTAAAGATTATTCTAGGCGATGGTCAAAAATTAAAAAAATATATAGATGATTTGAAGAAGTAGTAATTGAGCTACTTTTTATTTTTTAGGATTGAGGTGGCAAAATGTCGTATTTGAGTGATTTTTCAGTTTTTTGTGATGAATTAAGAGATTATCATGAGTTGTTCGTTAAGTATAATATTCATGATTGTGGAGATTTGTTTTGTGCCTACTATATTGACAGAAATAAAGATTGTTTTAAAACAGAAACTATTAGGTTATTTTTAGATAAAGTAATTACAACAAAAAATAGGCTTTTTAGTCTTGATAAAGATTCATTCAAATATGGTAAACAAATTTTTGAAATCCCACAATTTAAGACATATGAGCAATCGGGTTATGATACGGCATTGTTAAATATTGTTGATGAATATAACAGTTTAGATATCTTACCAATTCACAAACCATTGGTTAATGAAAAACAAGAATGGCTAAGTAATATCAACAAGCAAACAATATCAGAATTAAAACATGTTATGACTCATTTAGCTAGTAATGGACAATTATGTATTGCTAAAAATCATAATTTTGGTGAAAAACAATTTAATGTTTTATGTGATATTATAAATTTTTATGACGAACACATTATTAGATTAATTAAAGAAGCTCAAGTTGAATATAAACCTATTACAGAAAAAATACTATATTCATACTTTAAATTCAAGTACAATACTGTCTGGGAAAATAGAATAAGAATCTTTAACTACTTATTTGTTAATGGTGGCAGTCTTATATTTAAAGATTTCACACCTTTACAAGTAGAGGGCTTAATTAATGGAAAAAGGAAGTGCCATCAAGAGGCCGCTGATCAACTACTTACTATTATTTCAATTTATAGCACCCAAAAAGAATTAATATGGAATCCAGCTAATCCACCAGTATTAAAAAGATTGCAAAGACACAAAAACTCATAATAATTCAAAAAAACATGATTAAATTCATTATTCGTTATATTTAATTTTATTTCGACAAAATTCAACAGTTTTGAAATATATAATTGCTTTGGGAAGTGATAATATGGATATTTTCCAGTCATTGTTTATAATTGTAGTTATTATTTTGTTTCCAATGTTTTCATATTTTATTTTTGCATCTGATATGAATAATGAAAATAATAAATCCAGTAAAATTATATTTGACTTAGCATTATTTACATCACTATATTTAATTTTTAAATGTAATTGTAGTTATGTTAGTATAAAAGTTATGTTTTTAACAGTACCGCTTTTAATTGCATATCTTAAAAATAGAAGGATGTTAGCGGTTATTATTTCTATCTGTATAGGATTCCATTATCTTTATCCAATAGGTATAAATCCTGTATATGTTATTATTGAATTTATGCTTTATTATGTTGTTATGCATTTAATGAAAAAGGATCGCGCTAGTGACACAAACATTATTAGTCTTTTTGCCATTGTTAAAATAATTTTTACCTTTTTTGAATTAAGATTACTTGTAATTGATTATTATTACATAATTAATGAAATAATAATTTTACCATTTGCTTTTTATTTTACTATTTATTTAATATGGTATTCACTTGGGAGTACTGAAAAGATTATGAGAGTTCATATGACGATAAAAGAACTTGAAAAACAAAAACAATTACAGGATTCTCTTTTTAAGATTACGCACGAAATTAAAAATCCTATTGCGGTATGCAAAGGATATTTAGATATGATTGATACTAGTGATCAGAGTCAAATTAAAAGATATATACCTATTGTTAAGCAAGAAATTGAAAGTACTCTTACGTTAATGGATGATTTTATGATGCTTACTAAAATAAATATTAATACTTGCAAAATGGATGCTTCCGTCTTGTTACAAGATGTTTGCGATACAATCAGTTTAATGTTAAAAGATGGAAGAATAATATTCATACCTACTATAATGGATGAAGAAATATATATAGAAGGGGATTATGATAGACTTAAACAAGTATTTCTAAATTTTGCTAAAAATGCTATTGAAGCCATACCTAATTCCAGCAAAGGAATTATTAAATTAATGGTTCGAATTAATAAAGGTGAATTAGCAGTTATTATTGAAGATAACGGGATAGGGATGATCAAGCAAGTATTAAATCGCATTGGTGAGGCTTTTTATACGACTAAGAAGAATGGGACAGGCCTTGGTGTTAGATTTTCTAAAGAGATAATTGATGCACATAATGGTAAAGTTGAATATAAATCAATACCCAATAAAGGGACAACGGTAACAGTTAAGTTACCAATTAAAAAATCCTTAAAATAAGGATTTTTTATTCTAATAATAATATGGATATGGATAAAAAGGTCTAGGGTATAATGCTGCACCTGTTACAGCGCCTAAAGCAAATGGCGCAATGAAGCCGCCACCAAATCCCGGTCTAAATCCCCATCCTGGTCTGAAGCCAAATCCCGGTCTAAAGCCAAATCCCAGTCTAAAGCCAAATCCTGGTCTAAAGCCAAATCCTGGTCGTCCTATTCCGAACATTGATTTCTCCTCCTTCACCTTATTGTATGAAATGTGTCCATAAAAGTGATTGAGTATTAGAATCAAATATTCACTTTGATACTAATCGATAAAAGTTAAAAGACGGTCGATTGAAGAAGCGGAAATTAATATTTGAGGTTCCTATTCCTCCTGAAATATATAGTTTAGTTTTATTAATTTCATAATATGGTTCATAATATTTTTTAGAGCCTATAGGAGTAAAGATAGCCCCTATAAATGGTAATCTAATTTGTCCATTGTGAGAATGGCCTGCCAATACTAAATCAAACGTATTACTTTTTATTTTTGTTAATGTGTCTGGGGTATGAAGAAGGAGTATTTTATATGGAGGGATATTGGGATTTGTTTCCGTTATTTCCAGTGGCGTAATTATTTTATTGATATTAGGTTTTCCTTCGAATTCTGATTCAAGACCTGCAATGTAGATTTGTTCATAACTCGGACTATAAATAATATCATAATTATTATTTAAATCAATGAATCCAGAATCTTTAATAATGTTAATATAATTTTTAAATTTAAAATCATGGTTTCCACTAATAGCGTATTTCCCAATTTTAGCCTTTAATTTACTTAAATTATTAATTAAATCATTTTTAATAGATTTTGTTAATGATGTGTCTTTATCAATCAAATCCCCTGTAAAAAAGATTAAATCGGGTTTTAGGACGTTTATTTCATTAACTAAAAATTCTAATTCTTCATGGCCAACAGTTCTTCCGTAATGAAGATCTGTAAAATGAACTATTTTATAGCCGTTGAAACCGTCTGGTAAATTATTACTTGAAACTTTATACTCTCTTATGTATAACCCAGTAGTACTAACATATCTTGCCCAACCTAAAATAGTAATAACAATTATGAGTAAAATTAATAGTATTGTATATCTTTTTTTTAACCTTCTTTTAGTTGCCATAATACACCTCAAAACAATAAGAATATTTCAATAATAGTAATAAAATTATGAAAAGCATGAATAAAAATAGCGGGTAATAAATTCTTTGTTTTAACAAAGATATATGCAAAAGCCATGCCTAAAGCCGCATATGGAATAACATATAACCAGCTAGCTAGGGTTGTACCAACTCCAATAATATGGAAAGCTCCAAAGATTAAACCACTGATTATAATATATAATTTTTTATTATTCATAACATCATAAATGGTTTTACGAAATAATATTTCCTCTAGTATAGGAGCTTCAATAATCGTTGCTAAAGCCATAAAAATAGGACTGATCTTCAAAGCGCTTCTAACTGCTTCTTCATTTTCAGGGGTTGTAATAGGAGAAAATGAACTGATAAGGAGATTAGAAATAATCATAACACTAATACCTACAAACCACCAATTAATACTAAATTTTAAATGTTTAATTCCATTTTTTTTAAAATCATCCCAATATCTTTTAAAATCTTTTTTATAAATATAAATGAGTGAAACAATTAAAACTAATTCAGTGATAAAATTATATGTATAATATAAAACATCTGGGATATTATTTATATTTACATCAAAAATTAGAAAAGGAACATATATAAGAATGCTATAAGTAAAGAAATAAAGAATAACAAGAGCTGTTTTTAGGCCTTTCTTCATCACTTTTTTTTCTTCCTTTTCATAGTATTTTCCTTCAATGACTAATTCCATTTTATTTGCTTTTTTCATTAGTGCCTCCAATTATATATATATTATAACAAATTTTAGTTAATAATTGCTCAAAAAACATAATTATGTGATATAATAATGACGACATCAAGAGTGAGAGATTCTCACTCTTTAAAATTAAGGAGAATGTTATGAAGAAAGAGGATATTATTAAGAATCTTATTGAGGGGCCTTTGAAAACTATAAACATTAGAGTAGATGATGTTTCATATGGTAAAGAAGGTAATATCAACGTTCTTAGAATTACGATTGATAAAGAACCATATATTGATGTAGATGATTGTGTTGATGCAACTAAAATAATTAGCCCTATTTTAGATAAAGAGGATATAATAGAAGATTCCTACATCTTAGATATATGTTCTAAAGAAAAAGGAGGAGATAAATAATGGATAATGAGTCTTTTATCAAAGCCGTTGATCATATTGTAGCGGAAAAAAACATTTCAAAGGATATCGTTTTTGAAGCAATGGAATTAGCTCTTGCCACAGCTTACAAAAAGAATTTTAATGCTCTTACTAATGTGAGAGTTGATATTAATCGTAAAACGGGAGAAATAAAAGTATATTCTGTTTTGACTGTTGTTGATAAGATCGAAGATGAAACAGAAGAAGAAAAGGCCGATGAAACAGAAGAAGAAAAAGCAAAAGAGGAAGAAAAGAAGAGTATCGTTAAGATAATACTAAAAGATGCTCGTAAGAAAGTGCCTAATATTCAAGTTGGAGAAACGATTGAAGAAGAAGTAACACCTAAAGATTTTGGTAGAGTAGCTACTTTAACAGCTAAACAAGTTATTATGCAAAAAATTAGGGAAGCTGAGCGAGTAAGTATCATGGATGAGTTTGAGGGTAAGCAAGATGAATTAGTTATTGGCATTGTATCAAGAGAAGATGCTCTCAATTATTATATTGATTTAGTACGACTTCATGGTATTCTACCAAAAAAAGACATTATTCCTGGTGAAACAATCGTTATGGGTCGTTCAATAAAGGTTTATATTACTAAAGTAGAAAATACAACCAAAGGACCTAAAGTTATATTATCTAGAACTCATTATGGTTTTGTTAAACGTCTATTAGAACATGAAATTCCAGAATTACATGATGGCTTGGTTACACTCTATGGTGTAGCACGTGAAGCAGGAAGTAGAAGCAAAATAGCAGTATATTCAGAAAATAAGAAGATTGACGCTATTGGTTCTTGCATTGGAGAACGTGGTGAGAGAATTGAAAGAATACTAAAAGAACTTGGTGGCGAAAAAATAGATTTAATTCTATACGATAAAGAGCCAGCTACTTTTATTAAGAATGCTTTAAGCCCAGCTCGTAATATTTCGGTATATGTTACTGATGAAAAGCATAAAGAAGCAATAGTGGTAGCTGATGGGGACAATCTTTCACTAGCTATTGGTAAAAAGGGACAAAATGTTCGCTTAGCAACTAAATTAACACATTATAATATAACCATAAAAACAACTGAAGAAATGGCAAAAGAAGGTATTAATATTCAAACTGAAGGGAATGAATAAGGTTGAAGATAAAGAAAATACCACTTAGAACATGTATTATTACTAAAGAAAAATTACCTAAAGGGGATTTAATAAGAGTTGTTAGAGATAAGGATGGAAATGTATTTATTGATCCTACTGGTAAAGCTAATGGAAGAGGAGCATACTTAAAAAAAGATCTAAATGTTATTACGAAAGCTAGAACAAGTAAACAATTAGATCATCACTTGGAGATAGATATTCCCAAGAATGTGTATGAAGAATTAGAAACGATAATAAATAATTGAAAGAGGTGGATACTATGATGAGTGTTTTAGATTATGCTAATGATATTGGCAAAACAGTTAGTGCGGTATTAAACAAGTGCAAGGAATTGCAAATACCAGTAACTTCAGAAGATGATATGCTTGATGAAGAACATATTATAGAATTAGATAATGTTTTTGCCAAACAAGAAGAGGATATAGATGAACCAACAATCGATGATGAAGAGATTGAAAAAATTATATCTAAAGTAAATCTAAAAGTTGATGATACTATTAAAATGCAAAAATTAAAGAAGAAAAGTGAAATCTCAACAAATGACATTGCTAATAGAAAAAAGCAAATGTATAAACATAAAGAAAAGTTAATATCTAACAAAGTAGAGCAAGATGATAATGTTGTTATTTTCAAAGAAGGTATGACTGTCAGTGATTTAGCGAATGCTCTTGGTATTAATGGCGTTGAAATCATTAAGGGATTAATGAATCTTGGTGTTATGGTTAGTCTCAATAATGTTATATCTTTTGATGATGCTACTATATTAGTAATGGATTATGGCAAAGAATTAAAAAGAGAAGAAACTCAAGATGAAGTTAATTTTGAGAAATTAGAAATAACTGATAATGAAAGTGATTTAACACAAAGACCACCAGTTGTTACAATTATGGGGCATGTTGATCATGGAAAGACTACACTATTAGATACGGTCCGTAAGAGTAGCGTTGTTAGTGGCGAAGCTGGGGGTATTACTCAACATATAGGAGCTTATCAAGTTACATACAATGATAAGAAAATAACATTTATTGATACACCTGGGCATGAAGCCTTTACCGAAATGCGAGCTAGAGGGGCTAGTATAACTGATATCGTTATTATTATTGTAGCAGCTGATGATGGTGTAATGCCACAGACGAAAGAAGCAATCGATCATGCTAAAGCGGCAAAAGTGCCTATTATTGTAGCTATTAATAAAATTGATAAACCAGATTCAAATCCTGATAAAGTTATGACTGAAATGGCAGCTAGCGGTTTAACACCAGATGTTTGGGGTGGCGATACAGTGTTTGCAAATGTTTCGGCGGCTACTGGCGAAGGTATTGATAATTTATTAGAAAATATCTTATTAGTTGCAGAAATGGAATCTTTAAAAGCAAATCCCAATCGTTATGCTCTAGGTTCTGTTATTGAAGCTAAATTAGATAAGGCAGTAGGACCAATTGTTACTTTGTTAATTCAAAATGGAACTTTAAGAATAGGTGACCCAATCGTAGTTGGAACAACTTATGGTAAAGTAAGAACATTAAAAAATGATAATAATGAAGAAATTGTAGAAGCTCTACCATCGACTCCTGTATCAATTACGGGTATAAATGAAATCCCAACTGCTGGTGATAAATTTATGGCTTTTGAGAATGAAAAACAAGCCCGTTCAATAGCAGAAGCTAGAAAAGAAGCATTTAAACAAAAAAATAGTTCTAACCGTGAAATATTAACATTAGAGGATTTATTCTCAAAGATTCAAGAAGGGATTAAAGAAATAAATATTGTTTTAAAGGCCGATGTTAAAGGCAGCGAGGAAGCTGTTCGAAATGCTCTTGAAAAGTTAGAAGTTGAAGGCGTTAAAGTAAACATTATTAGAAGTGGGACAGGAACTATTACCGAGAGTGATGTTGTTCTTGCTAACGCTTCAAATGCTATTATCATTGGATTTAACGTAAGACCAAATAGTATTACAACTGAAGTGGCAAAAGAATATGGTGTTGAAATAAGATTGCATAATATTATATATAAAGCAGTTGAAGAACTTGAAGCAGCCATGAAAGGCATGTTGGATCCTGAATATGAAGAAAAAGTTCTTGGCCAAGCCGAAGTCAGACAACTATTTAAATTTTCTAAAGTTGGAACAATTGCAGGTTGCTATGTTACTAATGGAGTTGTTAAAAGCAATGCTAAAGCACGTATTATAAGAGATGGTATCGTTTTATATGATGGCAATATAAATAGTGTACAAAGGGAAAAGGAAAGCGTAAAAGAAGTTAAAAGCGGCTTTGAGTGTGGTATTACGATTGAAAACTATAATGATTTGAAAGAAAAAGATGTTATCGAAGCTTACGAAATTGTGGAAGTGAAAAGATAATGAATA
>CAZQOT010000019.1:10680-13392 GCA_964595115.1 uncultured Muribaculaceae bacterium
AATACCGTAAGAGTTAAGAGGATCGAGAGTAGTCTTCAAAGAGAAATAAGTGATATTATAGCCAATGAAATACGTGATGAAGATTTAAAGATGGTTACTGTTACAGGGATTAAACTTGCAAACGATTTAAGTTATGCTAAAATATATGTAACATCCATGTTTGATGAGAAAAAAGATAAAGTAATTTTAGATTTAAATAATGCTAGTGGATTTATCAAAGGAGAATTAGGAAGGCGCAAATTTGAAATAAGAACTATGCCTGAATTAGAATTTGTTTATGATGAATCACTTGCTTATGCTTATAATATTGAAAAAATCATCAAAAAAATTCATGAAGAAAAATAAGGACATATTGTCCTTTTTATATATAATAATGATATTATAGAGTTGGTGATATAATGAACGGGATAATTCTAATCGATAAACCACAGGGTATAACTAGCAGGGACGTCGTTAATAAAATATCAAAGATATTAGGAACAAAAAAAGTTGGTCACACAGGCACTTTAGATCCTATAGCAACTGGCATCTTAGTTTTATGTATAGGTAAAGCTACAAAAATAAGTGAACTTATTACTAATTATGATAAAGAATATATAGCAGAAATAACACTTGGTATTGAAACAGATACTTTAGATACTGAAGGTCATATTATAAGAGAAGTAAAAGATATCAGTGTAACTAAAGAGCAAATAGTTGATGTATTAAATAGTTTCAAAGGAAAAATAAAACAACAAGTGCCTATTTATAGCGCTATAAAAGTAAAGGGAAAAAAACTATATGAATATGCAAGAAATAATAAAGAAGTAGAATTACCAACTAGAGATATTGAAATATATAACATAGAATTAATTAGCGATGTAATTGATAACAGATTTAAAATAAAATGTCATGTATCGAAGGGAACATATATTAGGAGTTTAGTTAGGGATATAGGTTTAAAACTTGGTTATCCTGCGTGTATGTCATCACTGCGAAGAATAAAACAAGGTAGTTTTTCAATAGATGAGTGTCATACAATAAAAGATGTTGAAGCTAACAAATATAAATTAATACAAATAGATAAAGCATTATTTAATATAAAAACGATGGTAGTTGATACAGAATTAGAGAAAAAAATTAGGGATGGCGCTATTATTGATAAAAGGTTTGAAGAAAATCTAGTAAAAATGATAAATAAACAAGGAGAAGTTATAGCCATTTATCAAACGTATGATAAAGACATTACCAAAGCTAAACCATACAAAATGCTAATTTAATATTTAATATATATTAATGGTAATTTTACCCATAATATTAGTGATAATTTTTATTTTTAATGAATAACAAATTAAAGAAGATTAATGTGTTGGCAAAGAAAGTGTACCTTCATGGATAAAGGGGTTTTATGTTAGTGAAATTATTAGCAGTTATCATTAGGTTTTTAAATCCATGGTAGATAATAAATAAAGTGGAAGAAAAAACTTGATTTATCATAGAATATAAGGTATATTATTAATACATACCAAGTCTTGGTAATGGACTCTCCGCCCTTTACTCAGATTATGGCGAATATTATGATAAGGAGGATTTAAAATGACTTTAAAAAAAGAAGAAAAGCTAAAGTTAATTAAAAAATTTGCTCGTCAAGAAGGCGATACTGGTTCAGTTGAAGTACAAGTAGCAATTTTAACGCAAGAAATAAATCAACTAACAGAGCATTTGAATGAACATAAACATGATTTTCATTCAAAACGAGGATTATTAATTAAAGTTGGTAAGCGTCGTAATTTGTTAAATTATTTAGCTAAACATGACGTTAAGAGATATCGTGAATTAATTAAAGAATTAAATATAAGAAAGTAGGCACTGTTTTTAGTGCCTTTTCTTTTGAAAGGAAGATATAAGTGAGTAAAAAAGTATTTGAATTAAATTTTAATGGAAGAAAACTAATAGTTGAACATGGGGAATTAGCTAAACAAGCTCATGGGGCTGTATTGATTAGATATGGAGATACAGTTGTTTTATCGACCTCAGTAGTATCTGGTAAAGCAAATGTATTGTCTGATTTTTTCCCATTGATGGTTTTATATAATGAAAAATTATATTCAGTTGGAAAAATACCAGGGGGATTTATCAAAAGGGAAGGAAGACCTACGGAAAATGCCACTTTAGCGGCTCGTATGATTGATAGATCATTAAGACCTATGTTCCCAGAAAATTTTAGAAACGAGGTCCAAGTTGTCAATACCGTTTTATCTGTTGAACAAGATAATGCCCCAGAAATAGCAGCATTTCTTGGATCATCGCTTGCAACTTGTATTAGTAAAATACCATTCGATGGACCTGTAGCGTGCGTCAAAGTAGGGCGTGTTAATGGTAAATATATCATTGATCCAACGGTTGAAGAAAGTGAAAAAAGCGATATTGATTTAACGGTAGCGGGTACTAAGGAAGCTATTAATATGGTTGAGGCAAGCAGTAAAGAAGTAAGTGAAGAGGATATGCTTGAAGCTTTAATGGTTGGTCATAAAGCAATTCAAGAATTATGTGCTTTCCAAGAAAAGATAATTGAAGAACTTGGTGAGACTAAAATGACATATGAAAAATTAGAAATTCCATCTAATTTAGTAAAGGAAATTAAAGAATTAGTAACTGATAAATTTAATAAAGCAATGCGAATTGTAGACAAAATAGAAAGTATTTCTAATGTAATAGCAGGAAACTCATCTG
>CAZQOT010000019.1:13402-14599 GCA_964595115.1 uncultured Muribaculaceae bacterium
ACAAAATAGAAAAGTATGAAGCTTTAGAAGCCATTAAAGAAGAAGTAATTACCAAATATGCTGATGAATTTGAACCTTTAAAGCTATCTGAAGAAGAAAAGATGAGAACTTGTGTAAAATTAATTCTTGAGCAATTAGAATATGATATTTTTCGTCAAATAGTCGTTAAGGAAAAGACTAGAGCTGATGGTAGAAAAATGACTGAAATAAGACCATTATCAACTGATATTGACGTATTACCAAGAACTCATGGCTCAGCATTATTTACAAGAGGCCAAACACAAGCATTAGCAGTTACAACCTTAGGGGCTTTGGGTGAACATCAAATTCTAGATGGTCTAGGTATTGAAGATGAAAAAAGATTCATGTTACATTATAATTTTCCAGCCTTTTCAGTTGGTGAAACAGGTCGCTATGGTAGCCCTGGGCGTCGTGAAATAGGCCATGGAGCATTAGGTGAACGTGCTTTAGCTCAAGTTATTCCAAGTGAAGAAGAATTTCCTTATACAATAAGAGTAGTATCAGAAGTACTAGAAAGTAATGGTTCATCAAGCCAAGCTACAATTTGTGCTGGATGCATGAGTTTAATGGCAGCTGGGGTTCCAATTAAAGCACCAGTGGCTGGTATTGCAATGGGTTTAATTACAGCCGGTAAAGATTATACAATTTTAACTGATATTCAAGGACTTGAAGATCATTTAGGTGATATGGATTTTAAAGTAGCAGGTACAAGAAATGGTATTTGTGCCTTACAAATGGATATAAAAATTAAAGGCATAACTAAAAAAATATTAAAAGAAGCTTTAGCCCAAGCTGAAACGGCGCGTATGGAAATTTTAGATGTAATGGAAAAAGAAATACCAAAACCTCGCCTTGAAGTAAGCAAATATGCTCCTAAGATGGTAACATTTACAATTAATCCTAATCGTATTAAGGAAGTTATTGGTAAGGGTGGCGATATGATTACTAAGATTATCTGTGATGCTTCTAATGTGACGTCAGTCACTGATGTCAATGCTGTTAAGGTTGATTTGGAAGATGATGGTCGGGTAATTATTTACCATAATGATAAGGAAGTAATTGAAAGAACAGCTAATATGATAAAAGACATTGTTAGAGAAGCAGAAACGGGTAAGATTTATACTGGTAAGGTTACTAAAGTTGAGGATTTTGGTTGCTTTGTTGAATTGTGGCCTG
>CAZQOT010000020.1:0-14515 GCA_964595115.1 uncultured Muribaculaceae bacterium
AACTTATAAGTATCATTAATCTCATTATATAAGATAAGATATGTTTAAAATAGTTTGACATATTATATTTTTTGTGTAGAATAGATTAATAAAAGGAGGGGGCATATGGATAACAATAAGGGATTTAAAAAACATTTACCTAATATTTTAACAAGTTTGAGGTTGTTTTTATTCACACCAGCATTGTATGCCATGTTTATTTACAACTTTCCCTCATTAGCAATATTAAGCGTTTTTGTTGTAGGAGCATTAACGGATTTTGCAGATGGTTTTTTGGCCCGCAAGTGGGATGTTCAATCAAAATACGGACACTTTGTTGACCCAATAGCAGATAAATTATTTAATGGGTCAATGCTTGGATTAGTTGGATTCTGTATTAATCCGGCGATGCTGTCTTTACTTGTGATAGAACTGTTTATTCTAGCGACAACTGGTTTGAGAGGGTTGACAAAAGTTATATCTAAGAAAGATTTAAATAAGGAATTAAATGTTTCGTTAACTGGTAAGATTAAAACATGGTTGATAGGGGCATCAATGGTATCAACAATGTTGCTTGAATCATTTCCATCCCTTGCATGGTTGCCAAAAGTTGCAGAAGGCATTATGTATACCACATTGTGTTTTCAAGGAGTAACTTTATCTCAATATGGCAGAAAATTTATTAGCGATGTTAAAGCATTAATTAAACCAGAAAATATAGAAGAATCAGAAGTGACTATCGAACAATCTCAGGATTTAAAAGATAAAACAATATGTAATCAAATCGAGGCAAACCCATACGATAAAAACATTAGTGTTAGTGAACATAATGAAATAAGGCCATTAACTGTCTCTAATCAAATATTATATTTGAAGTGGCTTACTGCTCAATATAAAGGACTTCAAAATTTCATTCCAAAAACAATTGAGCAAGTTCCATTTGAAGATGAAAAAGAAAAAGGAAGAACTCTAAGAAAAAAATAGAGTTTTTCTTTTATATTAATTAGGGTATAATAGTATTTAGTTATAAGGATGTGATCCAATGATAAGAGAAAAATTAGAATTATTGCCACATGCTCCCGGATGTTATTTAATGAAGGATAAAAAAGGAATTATTATATATGTTGGTAAAGCTAAAGATTTAAAAAAGAGGGTAACTACTTACTTTAATCGAGAACATACTGGTAAAACAAAAGCTTTAGTTCAAAATATAGAAACATTTGAATATATTGTAACTAAAACAGAAACGGAAGCTTTAATTCTTGAATTAAATCTTATTAAGAAGCACGATCCTAAATATAACATTTTACTTAGAGATGATAAAACATATCCTTATATCGAACTTACTAATGAAAAATACCCTAGATTAATAATAATTAGAGATCACTTAAGACAAAGAAAAAATGCTAGATTGTTTGGACCTTATCCCAATGCTTATGCTGCTAAAAAAATTGTTAATATGTTAAATAGAATGTATCCCCTAAGAAAGTGTGTAAATGTCCCTAAAAAAGAATGCCTTTATTATCATATACATCAATGTGCTGGTTATTGTATTAAAGATGTAAGTGATAATGAAATTAAAGATATGACCGAAGAAATTATTAAATTCTTGAAGGGTAATGAAGAGACGTTATCAAAAAAAATTGAAAAGGAAATGTATAAAGCTTCGGATAATATGAATTTTGAGAAAGCCAAAGAAATGAAAATGCTGCTTGAAGACATTGAAACTATTTCTAAGCGACAATTAATTGATTTAAACGATTATATTGACCGTGATGTTTTTGGCTATGCCACTGATGGCAGTTATATTGCATTGCAGGTTTTTCACATTAGGGGAGGTAGAATTGTTGAGCGAGATTCTACTATTCATCCATTAGTTGATTTAGAAAGCGAAGCTCTAACATATTTCATATGTTCTTTCTATGACAGCAACAATCTAAAGCCTAAAGAGATATTTGTTTCCAACATAATAGATTGTGATATGATTAGTGATATTATTGGAATAAAAGTTATTACTCCTCAAAAGGGAAAAAAGAAGGAAATATTAAAGATGGCCATGCATAATGCTAAAGTAGCATTAAATGAAAAGAAAGAACTTATTAATAGGGATGAAGAACGTAATTATGAAGCTTCTAATAGTTTGGGTCAAATAATATCAATAAATGATTTAAGTAGAATTGAAATATTTGATAACTCTCATTTGTTTGGTACTTTCTCCGTTAGTGGTATGGTAGTATTCATCGATGGAAAACCAGCTAAGAACGAATATCGTAAATATAAAATCACCAGTGATTTTAAAGATGATTATAATTTGATGAAGGAAGTTATTTATAGAAGATATCATAGAGTTTTAATGGATAATTTAGAGAGGCCTGATTTAATTATTGTCGATGGTGGCAAGATACAAATAGATGCGGCCAAAGAGATGTTAAACATTTTGGAATTGGGAATACCTGTGTGTGGCTTAAAAAAGAACGATAAACACAAAACAAATGCTTTGTTGTATAATGATCAATTAATACCAATTGACCCTCACACATCGCTTTTTCATTTGTTAGAGAGGATGCAAGAAGAGGTCCACAGGTTTACTATACAATATCATAAAGATATTAGAAGCAAAGGAGCATTAGAGAGTGTTTTAGATAATGTGGCTGGTGTGGGAAGTAAAAGGAAAAAAGAGTTGTTAAAGAAATTTGAATCATTAGATAAAATAAAGAGAGCAAGTATAGAAGAATTAAACACAGTGTTACCTTTAAA
The DNA here is from genome assembly GCA_964595115.1 of uncultured Muribaculaceae bacterium. Taxonomy (GTDB): domain Bacteria; phylum Bacillota_I; class Bacilli_A; order RF39; family UBA660; genus CAZQOT01. Next base: position 2,737 of record CAZQOT010000020.1, read on the forward strand.
AATTGCTGAAGAGTTAAAAGCTTATTTAATTAGTAAAGATAACAATTAATTGTCATTTTGTTGACAATTGTTATTTTTGCTTTAAAACAAAAGGAAAAATTATTTCCTTTTTTGTTTTCGAACAAATGTTTATACAAGAATTAGAAAAAACATTGACAAAAGACAATGATGGAATTATACTTGAATTATAAACTACAACATATAGTGTTTAAAATAAAAACAGATACTACAAATTGTGTTAAATTGAGAGGTGATAATTGCTGAAATGTCCTATATGTGGCTTTGTTGATAGCAAAGTTCTTGATTCTAGACCTTCTGAAACTGAAAATGCTATAAGAAGAAGGAGAGAATGTGATAGTTGTCATCATCGTTTTACAACTTATGAGAAAATTGAAGAGACGCCAATAATGGTCATCAAAAAAAGTAATATAAGACAACCATTTGATAGAGAAAAAATAATGGCGGGGCTTATTAAAGCATGTGAAAAAAGACCAATCCCTATTTCAAAGATAGAAGAAATTGCTAACAAAGTTGAGCAAACCATAAGAAATTCAATGAAAAAGGAGATTAATAGTTCAGAGATTGGTGAAATGGTTATGGAATATTTGAAGGAAGTTGATGAAATTGCTTATGTTAGATTTGCATCAGTTTATCGACAATTCAAAGACATCAGCGTCTTTGTCAAAGAAGTGAATAAATTATTAAAATAGAAAGAGGTAATGAAGATGTTAGAAACAGTAATCAAAAGATCAGGGAGAAAACAACCATTTGATAAGGAAAAAATTGAAATAGCTATTTATAAAGCTATTAGAGCAACTAGAGAGAAACTAGATGATGATAAAGCAAAAGAATTAAGTCAGTTAGCAGCAGGAGTTGTTGTGTTTAAGTTAAATGAACAAGATGGTCCAATCGTTATGCTTGAAGATATTCAAAATGTTGTTGAAGAAACATTAATGAATCTTGGAATGACCGATGTTGCAAGAAATTATATTAGATATCGCTTTCAAAGAGAATTGTTAAGAAGAGACAAAGAAACAGGTATTAGTGTTGAAAAAATGATGAGCAATTATATTAAAAAAGAAGATTGGCTTGTTAAAGAAAATGCTAATATGGATTATTCACTGCAAGGATTGAATAATTATATTGTTAGTGATATTACTAAAAGCTTTTGGTTGAATCATATATTCACTAAAGAGCAAAAAGAAGCTCATGAAAAAGGGGATCTTCATATTCACGATTTAGGTCTTTTAGCGCCTTATTGCTGTGGTTGGGATATGGAAGATTTATTGTTAAATGGTTTTACAGGTGTTAAAAATAAAGCTATGACTAAACCAGCAAAACACTTGAAGACGGCTTTAGGACAACTTGTTAACTTTTTCTATACTTTACAAGGAGAAGCTGCAGGAGCTCAAGCCATATCAAGCCTTGATACTTATGTGGCACCATTTATTAGATATGATAATCTTACATATAAAGAAGTAAAACAAAATGTTCAAGAATTTGTTTTCAATTTAAGTGTTCCAACAAGAGTAGGATTCCAAACTCCTTTTGTTAATATAACATTAGATTTAATTGTATCACCATTACTAAGAGACAAACCAGTTATTATTGGTGGCAAATATATGGAAGAAAAATATGGTGATTTTCAAAAAGAAATGGATATGTTCAATAAAGCTTTCTGTGAGGTTATGGTTGAGGGTGATGCAAGCGGTAGAATATTTACTTTTCCGATACCAACATATAATGTAACGAAAGATTTTGATTGGGATAGTGAAGTTGTTCAAGAAATTATGAAGATGACTAGCAAATATGGAATTCCTTATTTTGCCAATTTCATTAACTCTGATATGAAACCTGAAGATGCTAGGAGTATGTGTTGTCGCCTACGCCTTGATAATAGAGAACTTAGAAAAAGAGGCGGGGGCTTATTTGGAGCTAATCCACTTACTGGAAGTATCGGCGTTATAACTATTAATTTGCCTCGTTTAGGTTATTTATATAGAAATGAAAAAGAGTTTAAAGAAAAATTAAGAAGAACAATGGATCTAGCGCGAGATGTTCTTACGATAAAACGAAAAATCATTGAAAAAAATACCAAAGATGGATTGTATCCATATAGTAAATTCTATCTTAGAGTTGTTTATGAACGTTTTGGAGAATACTGGAAGAATCATTTTAACACTATTGGCTTGATAGGTATGAATGAGTGTATTAGAAATTTCTATGATGATAAAGAAGATATTACGACTGAAAAAGGTCAAAAATTTGCTAATGAGATAATGGATTACATGAGAGAAGTTATAACAGAATACCAAGAAAACGGAGATTTATATAATCTTGAAGCTACTCCAGGGGAAGGTACTTCATATCGTCTTGCTAAAATTGATAAAGCTCAATTCCCAGATATTATTTCGGCTGGTGAAAAAGAACCATATTACACTAACAGTACTCAATTGCCTGTAAATTATACAACCGATTTGTTTGAAGTTTTAAAACTGCAAGATTCATTACAAACAAAGTATACAGGGGGGACAGTACTTCATGGGTATTTAGGTGAGCGAATTCATGATCCAGAAGTAACTAAAAATTTAATAAAGAGTGTTTTTGAAAATTATTCCCTACCTTATTTTTCAATCACACCAACATTCTCGACTTGTAATGAACATGGATATATTGACGGGGAACAATTTAAATGTCCAACTTGTGGAAAAGAAACGGAAGTGTGGACAAGAGTTGTAGGATTCTATCGCCCTGTTCAAGCATTCAATAATGGTAAATATGAAGAATTTGAACAAAGAATTGAATACGTAGTAGAATAGAAGTGATACAATGATTAATGGAATAAATCCGAGTTCTTATAATGACTATCCTGGGGAAGTGTCTTATGTCATTTTCCTAGGGGGTTGTAACTTTAAATGCCCCTTTTGTCATAATTCTTCAATTGTTATGAAAAAAACAAAAACTATTGAATTAGATCATGTCATTAACAGTTTGAAGCAGAGGAAAAAATTTTTGCATGCTGTTGTTATTACAGGAGGAGAACCAACTATTTATGGAGATGAATTAATAGAATTAATAATAGCTATTAAACAATTGGGCTTTAAAATTAAGCTTGATACAAACGGGACTAATCCATCCTTGCTCAAAAAAATCATTACCAACAAACTTGTTGATTATATAGCAATGGATATAAAAAATACTTTTGATAAGTATCAAGAAACGGCTGGTTGTAAAATTAATATTGATAATATTAAAGAGAGTATTTCCATTATTGAGAATAGTAACGTTAAATATGAATTTAGAACAACAATAAATAAGAAAAATCATAATTTTGATGATATAGATGAAATAAAAACATATTTTAAAAGGGAAGGTAAATATTCTATTCAGAATTATAGATATAGTAAGGAACAAATAAAAGGCATAGATTTTGGTAGTTTTAGCGATGAAGAATTAAATGAAATAAAAAAAGACAAAAAAATATCTGTGGTAATGGTATAGAATAACAATAAAGACCTTATGGTAATCATAAGGTCTTTATTCTAAAGGTTATTATTTCTTATCTTTTGTTGCAAATAAGCAAGCAACTAAAGCCAATGTAAATGCTAAATATTCAATTAATAGGAAGCCAACATTTACATAGTTGCCATAACTTAATAAAACACAACCAAAACTTGTAGCACCCGAATCAGTATATGTTGGAACAAAAATAGTAAGTACAATGATAGTTACGGCATAAACTGTCAAGAGATATCTTTGTATAGCATTAAGTCTCATAGCTAATCCTCCTTATGATATAATTATATCATAAGATTAAAAAGAAAGGAATCGTCCTTTATTATTTTATTATTTTTTGTTATAATATGAGAGGTGATGAAAGTGAAAAAACGTATATTTATTTTAAGTGGAATTATAGCTTTAATTGATCAAATAATTAAAATTATTATTACAAACAATATAGTTGGGGAAAAAATTACAATTATTAATAATTTTTTTCATTTGACCTATATTGAAAATACTGGAGCAGCTTGGGGTCTTTTCTCTGGGACTAGATGGTTTTTAATAATCATTTCTATTTTAGCGATATACGCCATAATCAAATATTTTTTGTTAGACATTAATATTACTAAAATAGAATTCGCTGGTTATTCATTAATTTTGGGTGGTATAATTGGTAATTTAATAGATAGAGTAATATTGGGATATGTCGTTGATTATGCAGCCTTTACTTTTGGCACATATGATTTTCCTGTTTTTAATATAGCTGATGCTTCTATGGTAATTGGTGTTGCGCTTGTTGTTATTAATTTGATAGGAAATGCAATAAGACATAGGAGAAAAAAGTGAAAATAATAAACGTTACTGAAGATAAAGCAGATATTAGAATTGATAAATACTTAATAGATGAATTAAATATTAGTCGTAGTAAAATTCAAAAATTAATTGAAAATAACAAAGTATCAGTAAATGACAAGACAATAAAAAACAGTTATATAGTTAGAATCGATGACGAAATAATGATTGATGATTTTATAGAAGAAATAAGTGATATCAAACCAGAAAATATTCCCCTTAATATTGTTTATGAAGATGACGATGTAATGGTAATAAACAAGCCTTCTGGTATGGTTGTTCATCCCGCTGCAGGAAATTATGAACATACATTGGTTAATGCTCTTATGTATCATTCGCAAAAACTTAGTAGCATTAACGGTATAATGAGACCCGGAATTGTTCATCGGATTGATAAAGATACAAGTGGTCTGTTATTAATCGCTAAAAATGATGAAGCTCATGTGTCCTTAGCAAAACAATTACATGAACATAAAATAACGCGCCGTTATGTAGCACTTGTGCATGGTATAATCAATCATAATTATGGAACTATAGATGCTCCAATCGGCAGGAATCCACACGATCGAAAAAAGATGACGGTAACTGATATAAATGCCAAGGAAGCAACAACTCATTTTACGGTTTTAAAAAGATTAAAGGATGCCACTTTAATTGAGTGTCGTCTTGAAACAGGAAGAACTCATCAAATAAGGGTTCATATGCAATATGCAGGATTTCCGATAGTTAATGATTCTGTTTATAGTAATCATAAAATTATTAATTCATATGGGCAAATGCTACATGCTAAAGTAATAGGTTTTATTCACCCCAAAACAAGCGAGTATTTGGAGTTTAGTGTGGATGGACCTAAAGAATTTATTGATATTTTAGATACATTCAGATAGGAGAGGATATAATGGAAAATATTATCATTAAAGATAAAGATACCATTACAATGAAACTTATTCATTTTTTCATTATTGAAGCAGGTTATACGCCTATTATTGTTCATGGCGTTCAAAATGAAATATGGCTTGAAAATATGAGTGCACCATATTCAATTGTTAGAATTATGTCAGGACATATTCATAATAACGAACAATTAGAATTTGATTTATATAAAACGAATAATCTTGTTCATCGTATCAAAAGAAAAACATTTCGTTTCAAGTTAAAAGCCTTATCTATTTTTTTAGATGTTGAAGAAAATGTCAATTTAAATTGTGATGATAACATAGCGTGTATAACTATAGAAAAGGAAGAAGATTTAGAAAAATATGAAGAAGTAAAACAAATATTTCCCAATATTTTATCTAAGTTAAAACATAACGAAGAAGGTTTAGCTTTATTTGCAAAAATAACAGAAGAAATAAATACTAAGACAGAGAAGGAAGCTAAAAGGACAGAAGAAATATTTAGAAGAAAAAAACCAAATGTCACATTTGGGATTATCGCTATAAATGTTATAGTGTATTTATTATCTATATTATTTTCAACTGAAACAGTAGGAACTATTGGAGGCTTACAAGCCGAACTTGTTCGCGGTGGTGAAATATATCGCCTTATTACAGCACCTTTTATTCATTTGAGTTTAATTCATTTGTTGCTTAATATGTATGCATTATATGTGATTGGCACCCAACTTGAGAGTTTTTATGGAAGTGTTAAATATTTAACTATCTATTTATTTAGTGCTATTACTGGTTCTTTATTGTCAATGGCCTTTTTAGGTAATGTTTGGTCAATTGGTGCTAGTGGTGCTATATTTGGTTTGTTTGGGGCTTTATTATATTTTGGATATCATTATCGTGTTTATTTAGGAAATACTTTACGCAGTCAAATAATACCAGTTATTTTAATAAATCTATTTATTGGATTTTCGATTCCCAATATCGATCAATTTGCTCATTTGGGAGGTCTAGCTGGTGGAGTAATAATGTCAATGGCTGTAGGATTAGAAAATAAATCGTCAAAATCATCTCAAATAAATGGCATTATAATATCAATTTTAAGTATATTATTTTTAATATACGTAGCGTTCTTTAGATAAAATAATTTTAAATAAAATTTATGACATGAAAAAGGAGTGAGTTATATAAACTTGCTCCTTTTAAAAACACTTTTTGTTAAAATATTCTTTTAGTTTTATAGGCCCCGATATCACTTCTTTATCAACAAATAATGTTTGATCTTCCCTTGCTTTAATACTCCATTTTACTAATAAAATAGAGCCACCATTTATTTCAATGCCTGTTATATAATGAGGATATGTGCAACAACCATCATTAACGTATAAATGTTCTCCGACATTCGGGAAACATGTTCTATGGGTGTGACCAGCAATAATCATTTGCTTGTTTTTTATTGACCAATCAATTAATTTCTTCTCAATATGATTTTTCATAAAATCATTTGTTGCAGCACTAGTAGGATTTCTTATTCCAATTAATTCTAGTGGTTTCCAAAAATATCTAACTAAAAATCTAGATAATTTCCAGCATGTATCATTTAATAAATCACCTTGATGGCCATGCACTAGTAGGATTTTATCTTTAGTATCTTTGTATTTCAATACTAATCCCTCACTTACGTTAATATATGGAAACAATTTAATGTATTTTTTTGCAGGCTCATCATAATATTCTCTTAATACATAATTTTGAATAAATTTACTTTTTTTTGTTATATCGTGATTGCCAAACAGCATATAGAAACGATTATCCTTGTAAAAAGCAGAGATAAGTTTGAATACATCTATATGATTACTAAGTATTTGATAATAATTAGAATGTTCCCATAATTCATCTCCGTCACCAAGTTCAATATATGTATAACCATCGTTTAAATAATGAAGAAGGGCACCGCAATAAATAGTTTTATTGTTAGAAAAATTATCGTTTACACTACCATCGCCTCTATGGCAATCACTCATTATTATTATTTTAGAATTATTATCTATTGTCAGTTCATTAGACATACATAAGATTTTGGATAATCTCTTTTCTAAATTCATATTCTCACCCCCTAAGAATAGAAATTTTATCTTACATTTGTTCTTAATAGTTGAATTGTTCTACTAAAATTAATTATTTGTAGGTAGATGAGTGGTGCTTTTTTTCTAATACAATTTAACTTATCTAATGTATTGGTATATTCTTTTGTATATTTGTTGTATATTTTACAGTTATGCTTGTTATACTTTTGAGCAAAGAATGTGACAATTTTATTTTTTAATAAAGGCTGCATTCCACGAGGCTTATCGAAGGTAAAATATACGGTGTTGTTAACTAATCTGATATCTTCATTTCTATAACCAGTTTGCCTTAAACTATTGACAAAGCTATCACGCATTTCAATATTAGGAAATGTTATACCAACATCCATCACTAAATCAGATGGGGTTGAAAATTCACCTAATTTGAAACCTGTAAGCCACCAATGTCGTTCATTTCTTATCATAATAATATCGTCCTTCTTTTTAAGGACAAAAGACATTGGGAATAATTCATAATCAGTTACGCTGTCATATATAATATCGTTAAAAGGATTATTATCATCTTCTAAAACATAAACACCTATTTCCCCACCAGTTGTCATACCATATTGTCCTTTCCAAAACTCTATTAGCCATTTTTTATTGTTATAATTGAAAATGATTGATTCACAATCAAAAATAAGACATAGTAATGGTGCAATTTCGTCATACGGTCTTCCATATCCATATTCTCTTTGCCAAGCGTCTATCGCCGAAAAAAAGATATCATCATTGGGATTATAAGCAAATCCAAATGTAGCGAGTTCTTGATTAAGGGTTGCTGTGTCAAGTGGCTTTGTTAATCTTGATAAAGTGAGTTTACCAATTTTAACTGCTTTCTTAATACTAAAAAGGGTTATGAGGAAAGTTGATAAAGCAATTAAACCTAAGATTATTGAAAAAATAATAATTATTAATCTTAACATATGAAAGCTCCTTTCAACTTATTTTATTCAAGGAGCAATTTTCATGTAATGACGTATTAAACAGAGATAGTCATTTTTCCAAATAAAAAACCGACTTTTTGCAGTCAGTTTTGTAAATAATAATTTAAACTCTAAATATTCCATCTGTTGGTAAATTTTCGCCACCTGTTTGTTCTTGTTTGGTAGTCAAATTAAGACCAGTCATTCTTTCTAGTTCGCTGGTTAGAAATTTTATTTGTTCTAACAGTAGGGAACATGTAGATTTTAAATCGTTCCCTTGGGCACTCAATTCCCTTTTAGCAAATCCAATCATTTCAGTAATAATCCCAGGATTAGGTATATTGCTGTTATGTATAATCTGTGCCAACTCAAAATACTTTTTATCAAAATCTTCATCAGCATCATTAAACTTAACACCATTATCATAAACCTTGTTTTCCAATATTTGATTGTTCTTCTTAATCATAGCTGCATAAAGTTCGTTTTTTCCTTCAATCATATTTTAATCGCTCCTTTTAATAATCATATCATGCTGATAATATTTTGTCAGTATTTTTAAAATTCAATTTGGCAATATTTGACAATTTGTCTTTCCCATATTTTAATATGATTTCTTTGCCAATCCTATCAACTTCAGTTCCAGCACCCTTTGGTATATTTATTCCCACTTCGTTGCTTAATTTATCCATTTCCTTTAAAAATACATATCTACTGATGATGGAAGCACATGCTACACTTAAACATTTATCTTCAGCTTTCATTGTAAAAGTGATATTTCTTAAAACGTTAGGATTGCCTTTTAAATATTCAAAATATTTCTTTTGATTAACAAATTCATCAATTACAATCATATCATAATCATATTTATCTTTACTTAATAGATTTAATAAAGCTTTATTATGAAGAATAGCTTTTATTTTATTCATATTTATATCTTTGTTATAATTTTTATTATAATCGCTATTATTTAAGATAATAATAGAATGGGGAATTTTTTTAATAATGTCAGGTGCTATTTTTTTAATTTTATCATCTGTAATTTTTTTTGAATCCCTCACTCCTAAATCTTCTAGGAAAGAAATGTCTTTTCTACTTACATAAGCAGCAGTAACAATGATAGGTCCAAAGTAATCACCAGTTCCAACTTCATCTGATCCAATGGAATTTATAAAATAATAGTCTTTTTTATCATAATCTTTTTTTTCACCTTTTTTCTTATCTTTGGTAAGATCTAAAACTTTTTTTCCTTTATTTAAGAATGCTTCACGTTCACTCCACATAACAGCATCGATATCAGCACTAACACCTTGAAAAACAACTTTGCCTGATTCATATAACGTTACAACTGTATCTGCTTCATCAGCTTGAAATATAGCATAAGGAGGTGTTTTTTCACGTTTTTTATCTTCAAAATAGTTAATCATTTCATCTTTGGTATTATCGCTTATTTTATAGACTATTGTTTTTTTCTTTTCCATTATTTCACATCCTTATATTCATTTTATCATAAATATCTTTTCTTTTGCCATAAAATATAATATAATGTAAAAGTAGGAGTGTGTTAAATGAATATTATAGATGTACTTATTTTATTGGGTTTAGGTTTGGGAGCAGTGGTTGGGTTTGCTAGAGGTTTTTTAAGACAAACAGTTCAATCGCTTGGTGGTATTTTAGTAGTAGTTTGTGCATTTATTTTTAGAGGAATAGTATCAGGCTTCTTAATGGATATCTTTCCTGCTATCGAATTTAAAAGTGGTATTTTTAAAAATATATCTTCAATGAATATTTTGGTATATGATATTATAGCTTTCATTATTCTATTAATAGTATTCGGTATTGTTTTAAGAATAATTATGAGCATTGCAACATTCATCGAAAAGATACTAAATGCAACTATTATTTTAGCCATTCCATCTAAAATATTAGGGGCTGTAATGGGGTTAGTAGAAGCATATGTTTTCATTTTTATAATTTTATTTGTTTTAAATATCTTTAGTTTTAGATTTCTTAATCAATCAGAATATAAAGAAAGAATATTGGAGGGAACGCCAGTTATGTCTAATTTGGCGGCTAAAACAGTAGCTAGTTTTAAAGATATAAATGCCTTGAGGGATGAACTTGAAACTGAAGTGGATAGACTAGAACTAGATAAGAAAGTATTAAAAATATTAATTGACAATAATATTGTTACAGAGAAAAAGGTTGATGAATTATATGAGGAAGGTAAATTAAATACTAAAAATAAGGAGGAATAATAATGAATGTTATACATGTTAAGGAACAAAATTTTGATGAATTAGTAAAAGAGGGAATTGTATTAGTTGATTTCTATGCTGATTGGTGTGGACCATGCAAAATGTTAGGACCAATTATTGAAACTTTTGCCAATGAAAGAGCAGATGTCAAAGTGATAAAAATTAATGTTGATGAGAGAGAAGAATTAGCAGGTCACTTCAATGTTATAAGCATTCCAACTTTAATGTTATTTAAAGATGGAGTAATGATTTCTGAAAGAAAAGGATTCCATACTGCTGATATGCTTAATGAATGGATTGCTAGTGTAGAATAATATAAATATAATATAATAATAGTGTCAACAAAAAAAGGTTGACACTATTATTTAGTTGTGATAATATACTAATAGCGAAAAGAAGGAGGGATATACATGGCTGTAAAATTAAGATTAAAGAGAATGGGAGCTAAGAAAAGACCATTTTATCGTATTGTAGCTGCTGATTCAAGAAGCCCAAGAGATGGTCGTTTTGTTGAAGCAGTAGGAACATATAATCCATTAACCGAACCTGCTGAAATAAAAATAGATAAAGAAAAAGCCTTAAAATGGCTAAATGATGGTGCTAAACCATCTGATACAGTTCGTGATTTATTTAGTAGAACTGGTATCATGGCAAAATTCCATGAACAAAGGAGTAATAAATAATGAATGATTTAGTATTATTAACAGAGACCATTGTTAAATCTTTAGTAAAAGATCCTGATTCAGTATCAGTTAAACAATTTGAAACAGATGAAGATTATATTTTAATTCAAATAATGATTGATAAAGATTGTATGGGTTCAATTATTGGACGTGAAGGCAAGATTGCTAATGCAATTAGAACGGTTGTTCAAGCTTCATCTTATATCAATGGTAACAAAAAAGTGCGCATAAATATCGATTCTTTTTAAGAACTATTCCTATAGCTCTTTTTTTATCTTATAGGAAAGTACAAAAAACGATTTGAAAAGAAGATAAAAATTTATAAATATATGTACGAGTTGTATAATATATGTATGGAAGGATAGTGGTGTTCATGAGGATATATAAAACTTACAAATTTAGATTGTATGCCGATGAAACACAAAAAAAATGATTTCTCATGATTTTATTATTTCCGACAATATTCTCTTTAACCCTAAATATGCAAGCATTAGTTATTAAATACATTAACAAGATAACAGAGAAAAAATAAGAAAGTACGGTAGC
>CAZQOT010000021.1:0-2388 GCA_964595115.1 uncultured Muribaculaceae bacterium
CTCGAACCTATGACCCCCTGCTTGTAAGGCAGGTGCTCTAACCAACTGAGCTAAGGATCCATTGATGGACACGTATTAATATATCATTGTATAACAATAATTGTCAATAAGAAATGGCACTTTTATGCAAGTTCTTTCAACTTTTCTTTTATCCAGATTTCCCTATTTTCATCAAGTTTTTCAAAGCCTGTTCCGACTTCCTTAATACTAGATGTTTCACATTTGGAATTTTTAATTTTATAATTAATATCTTTTATAGATAATTTTATATGATTTTCGTTTTCATCTACATCAAGCACTTTAGCATATATAGTCTCACCTATCTCAACATAATCATTAATATCCTTAACAAAACCCTTTGATATTTCTGATATATGTATTAACCCACTATAATAATTGTCTAAATTGACAAAAATACCGTATTTTTCAATACCGGTAATACTACCTTTCACTATTTTCCCTTTTTTATACTTTGTCACGATTACACCTCACATAAATTATAACATTAAACAAATAATTTTATCCATATCGTATTTACCTATATTGTAAATATATGTATAATAAATATGAGGTGAAACGAGTGAATATAGAAGAAAAAATTAAAGATGTATTAAACACCATTAGACCTTTTCTAATGAGTGATGGCGGTGATCTTGAATTTATAAAGTTCGAAAACGGTATTGTCTATGTAAAACTACTTGGTGCATGTAGTCATTGTGGTGCTGCTAATATGACAATCGAAGGTATGGTTCAAGATGCTCTAACTTTCGAAATACCAGAAGTTGTCAAAGTAGTAAATGTTGAAGAATAGATTAACTATTCTTTTTATTTAGCCAATCTAATTGCGGTAATATATTATCCCTATTCATATATGTATGTGATTCAATTAAAAAATCCTCATATTGTTCTGCCATACAAACTATTGACATAATGTTTTCCTCTTTTAATTTTCCCTCAATGATACTCTCATATACATCGAAAAAATAAGAAGGAAATAATAATCTGGCATATAATAATCGTTTACTAAACAAAGAAAGATTATAATGATTGAAAAATTCATCTACTTCAATCCATACATCTTCTCCATTAAAGAATTTAGCTTTTATATATTCACCCAAATCCCTTGTTTGGTAATCAATAATAAGATTCAAGGGATTATATAGGTCAAAATCTGTATCATCGGCTTTTATTCTCTTATGCGCTACAGTCATAGTATCATATTCAGAAGGTTTTACCTCAAGTAAAGTGTTCTTGTAATAAGAAATAGCATTCTCAGCCAAACCAATATAATAACTTAAATACTCACAAATGATTGGATACTTTTTACCTACTTGACTAATTTGATATTCAAAATAATCAACTTTAGCAGACCAAAGATTTGCCCAATCGCTTCTATCTAACACCTTGTTACTCTTTACATTTGAATTACTAATGTTTATATAAGCTATCTCTAGTAATGTACTTCTTTTATTCTCATTGATATATACTTTTAATAAAACGTAAGGAACATCGTTTACTAAAGTGATGATACTTTTGTCTTTATTCATAATAATTTCATGCACTAATGATCCTAGTCGTATCATTTCAATATTCAATTGTTGTAAATAAGGAGCATCTTCTAAAGGGCGGTTAAAAATCATAAAATAATATTTTTCACCATTGTAATCAAAGTAAAATGTCTTATTCTGCTCATGTACTGTATCAGGATATATGTTATAATAATAATTAAGATAGTTATTCATACAATCACCCGTACTATCATATGGTAAAAAAGGGTATTTTATGAAAAAGGAGGGCAAACATGAATTTAAGAGAACTTGCAATTAAAAAATTAGAAGAAAGAGGCGTTACTGTTCACGATATTGCTTTAATAGCTATGTCAATTCAAGAAAAATATCAAAATATCACTTGTGAACAATGTGAAGAAATGGTTAATCATATTTTAGATAAAAGAGAGACTATATATACTGTGTTAACAGGTATTGCAATTGATGAAGGTGCTGAAAAAGGTTTGTTTAATGAAGAAATAAACAAATTAATAAATGATGATGCAGGATTGTATGGAATTGATGAAATATTAGCTCTTAGTATCGTAAACATGAATGGCTCTATAGCATTAACAAACTTTGGTTATTTAGATAAAACTAAGCCTGGTGTCATAGGAAAAATTGATCAAGAAGGGAAAAAAAGCGATAAGTGCCATACTTTCCTAGATGATATAATATGTGCTATTGCGGCTTCAGCAGCTAGTAGAATAGCACATTCAATAGAAGATTAATAAAGCAAATCTTAATGATTTGCTTTTATATTTATTGATTACCTTGGAGTTGCTATTTTGCCATAATTAGTACTAATTAAAGTTGAACGTACCCAACTGCTTCCATTATA
>CAZQOT010000021.1:2488-14164 GCA_964595115.1 uncultured Muribaculaceae bacterium
CTTCCATTATATTTAAATTGATAAAGTGGTCCTGAACTATTACCATTTGTTGCGAAGATTGTCCTCGCATCAGCCACCGAAATGTTTGACCAAGCTCCATATGCAATAATTTCACTAACCCAACTACTTCCGTTATATTTTAATACATACAGCCTAGTTCTCTCTGGTGCATAACTTATACATGATCCCATGCCAATTGCAAATACTGTATTTGCGTCTGCTGCACTTAATTCTATGAAATTAGGTAGTCCAACACTCCATGTTGACTCGCTAGTCCAAGTGCTTCCGTTATAAGTATATCGTTTGATAGATCCAGATTTACAATCATCGTAATAATTGTATGGACCAAGTCCAAACACTGTATTTGCATCAGCTCCTGATATAGCAACAAAAGTATTATCACTTGTGACCCCTTGCCTAGTTCCATTATCCTTTACTTGGAAAATATTTCCAGCACAACTATCAATATTACTGTTTGTCATGTAATATGTATGTTCATCACCTTTTGTAGCGCAATTCCAAGAATACCATTCATAATCATATCTATTTTGAATCCAACTACTCCCGTTATAAGTATATTTATCGGGGTACAAATTAGCAACTGTAAAAAAATTATTTTCATCAATTGGGGTAGAATAAGAAGCCGCCACTGGAATCGGAACACTAATGGCACTCCAACTACTTCCATTATACATAATTCGATAATTATTAGCATAAACAACTGGCGTTTTTATATTAACTGTTCTGTTAATAGAACCTACATTACCCGCTTTGTCACTTATACTATAAGTTATTGTATATGCTCCAATTACATTGATATTTACTGTTCCAGTTGAAATGACATTATCAACTATCCCACTATGCGCATCGTATGCTGTAGCACCAGAATCAATATACATTCCTCCTTGTAAATTTTTTTCTGGATTAAGCCCATTTAATGTTATGATTGGAGCCGTATTGTCCAAATTAAAAATATTTGTTCTTGCTATGGTTGTATTACCTTGCTTATCTTTAGCTAGTACCCATAAATAATAGCTTCCCGTTAATTTTTCTAGACTGCTTATCGTCCCCCCATTAGCAAACGCTGTGTTAAATGATGCTTCAGAAGGAGTATTAGTACTTGTACTCCACTGATATTTTAGGCTACTTTCATTTACTCCGCCACTGTCTGTTACCGTTACAGTACTGCTTTGTGTTTTTGCCCATGTTGTGCTTCCATCAGTTCCAAAAGCAACCGACGGGCCTACTGTATCAATTACATTAATAGTTCTAATAACTTGAGTAGCAGAATTTGAAGCATTGTCATTGACATCATAATATATATAATACGTCCCAGGCACATTACCATTTACTGTGCCAGTAACTATCACATTCCCCACACCACTGTGTGCATCACTGGCAGTTGCACCAGCATCGGTATATGTTGATCCTTGCAATACATCAACCGAGCTACTTCCATTCATTGTTATTACTGGTGGTGTATTATCTAAATTAAATACCTCTGTTCTTGCTATGGTTGTATTACCTTGCTTATCTTTAGCTATTACCCACAAATAATAGTTCCCTGAAATCCCAGCCGAACTGTTTATTGTTCCTTCATTAATAAATGTTGTTTGAAAATCTTCTTCATTTGGAGCTGTTGTACTTGTGTTCCATAAATATTTTAGTGATGTATTATCTACTCCCCCTATATCACTTACTGTTACGGTTGTATTTCTTTCCTTGGCCCACTCAGCATTACCATTGATTCCAAAGGCTATGATTGGATTAGTAGTATCTATTACATGTACTGTTCTTGTTACTGTAACCGCCTTACGTCCAGAGTTATCAGTAACATCATAACTTAAGATATATGTTCCCACTAAATTAATATTTACTTCTCCGGTTATTACTATTTTATCTGTGATATCGCCATCAATATCATCTGTTGCTGTTGCTCCCGCATCCACATAGATGTCTCCTATATTTATGGTTACAGAATTATTACCAAGTAATGTTATTACTGGATCTTCAAAGTCATTTGCACATTCTCCATCATTGACTTTAATATTACGGAATGTGCCACAAGCTGAAAAACCAGCCCACTTTCCTTGACCTTTTATTTTTATATATTGAACATTATTATATATTTCTATCTTTAAATTATTATAATTCTCATTTGATAAACCTAATATAGTATCTATATTTGTTTCATTTATATTTATTGGATTTAAGGTGTCATCCTCTATTTGTTTTAGTCTTATAGCATTCAATACCATCTTAGCATCACTTTCAAATGCTTTCATGGTACTGGTTCTTATGATATTTGAAACAGTTGGGATGGATATAGCTAAAATGATTGCTAACACTATTAGCACAGCTAACAATTCTGCTAATGTGAATCCTTTTTTCATCATATGCATTCTCCTTACTATTCTACTATAAAGGATAGCATAATATTTGCAAATATATCAATGGTTTATTACATTATTATTTCATAATAGCTCAACAATTGTTAACATTATGGTATAAAAGTATTAATTATTATGTACAATATTTGAATAAAAAAATATACACGCTTATTATTTCGGTATATTTTTATTAAAACAGTTCTTCAAGTGCTTTTTTATTTTGCTTCTTCAACAGCTCTTGTTTCTCTAATAACGGTTACTTTAACAGTTCCTGGATATTGAACTTCTTTTTCAATACGATCTTTAATATCACGAGCTATCTTAATGCTCTTTAAGTCATCTATTTCTTCTGGGTTGACTAAGATACGTAATTCTCTACCTGCTTGAATAGCAAAGACTTTATCGACTCCTTTAACTTCACTAGCAATACTTTCTAATTGCCCTAAACGTTTAGTATAGTTTTCTAATGAATCATTACGAGCTCCTGGCCTTGATGCAGATAATGCATCAGCAATAGCGACCAAAACAGAGATATTACTATTGGGTTTGACATCACCATGATGTGATTCTATAGAATTAATAACTATTGAATCTTCGCGATTCTTTTTAGCTATATCAACCCCTAATTCAACATGACTACCTTCAACTTCAAAGTCAATAGCTTTACCTATATCATGTAATAAACCTGCTCTTTTAGCTAAGGCTACATTTTCTCCTAATTCACTTGCCATAATACCTGTTAAATGAGCAACTTCTTTAGAGTGTTGTAAAGCATTTTGACCATAACTAGATCTAAAGTATAATTTACCTAACAATTCGATAATTTGTGTTTCTACTTTTGTAACACCTAATTCAAAAGTGGCTTCCTTACCATATTCTAATATCTTGGCATTCATTTCCCTTGATATCTTATCGTATAATTCCTCAATCCTTGCCGGATGAATACGCCCATCTTTTATTAAGGCCTCAATTGTTAATTTTGCTATCTCTCTTCTTAATGGATCAAAACTTGAAATAACAATAGCTTCAGGCGTATCATCAATAATTAAATCGACACCAGTAACAGCTTCGATTGTTCTAATGTTACGTCCTTCTCTACCTATTATCCTTCCCTTCATATCGTCATTTGGTAATGTGATTACCGAAATAGTTTGCTCGTTAGCTACATCTGATGCATATCTTTGCATTGAAGTAACAAGTAAATTTTTCGCATCATTATCAGCTTGAAGTTTAGCTTCTACTTCTCTTTCGTTGATGTATTCAGCTATTTCTTTTTCCATTTCTTCTTCAACTTTTTTCATTACAAGTTCTCTAGCTTTTTCTTTAGAAAAACCTGAGATCTTTTCTAATAACTCCAGTTGTTGTTTTTTTATTTCTTCCATTTCGATTTCTGTCTTTTGGATTTCTTTTTGTTTCAACACTAAATTATTGTCTTTTTCATCTAACATTTTTTCACGATTTTGAAGCATTTCGTCACGTTTATCCATGCTTGTTTCTCTTTGAAGTAATCTTTCCTCGACATCCTTCATTTCGTTTTTCTTTTCTTTAATATCTTTTTCTACTTCTAATTTTAATTTATGTGCTTCTTCTTTAGCCTCAAATAAATATTCTCGTTTTATTTTATCGGCTTCTTTGCGAGCTTTATCAATTATATTATCAGCTTTATCATTAATACGCTTATTTTTTACACGATTAATAACAATAACTGAACCTGCTCCTAAAGAAAGTCCAAGTACAGAGGTCAAAATGGATATTAATAATGTATCCATAATTCCTCCCTCTTATCTATACAGTTAAATGTTACTGATTTTAACTCTATACTTCTATTTTAAAATTGATTTACCTTTGTGTCAAGAACAAAGAAGAGGTTTATATAATTTTATGAAAAAAGAAGGTTATAAATCCTTCTTTGTTTCCTATCATTACCTTTTTAAAACATTTCAGTATAACTAAGAATGTTTTATGCTATTTATTTTTCTTCTTTTGGAGATTCTGCTTTCTTTTCCCCTTTTGTTGGAATTCCATAATGTTGTTTAACTTTTTGGATAACTTCATCCTTTAATTTAACATTTTCGTTGAAAAGAATTTTAACGTTTTCTTTGCCTTGGCCAATCTTTTCACCTTTGTAAGCATACCAGGCTCCACTCTTTTCAATAATACCGGCATCAGCTGCTAAATCAATTAACTCTCCTGTTTGACTAATACCTTCACCATACATAATTTCAACATTAGCAATTTTAAATGGCGGTGCTACTTTATTCTTTACGACTTTAATATTTGTCTTATTACCAATTATATTTTCACCTTGTTTGATTTGCTCTGCTCTTCTAATATCAAGTCTAATTGATGAATAAAATTTCAGTGCACGTCCTCCTGGGGTCGTTTCTGGGTTACCAAACATAACACCTACTTTTTCCCTTAATTGATTAATAAATATTGCAATTGTGTTAGTTTTACTAATAGTTCCGGATAGTTTTCTTAAAGCTTGTGACATCAAACGAGCTTGAAGACCTACATGAGTATCCCCCATTTCCCCTTCAATTTCTGCTTGTGGAACAAGCGCCGCAACCGAGTCAATTACAATAATACTTATTGCCTCACTTCTAACTAAAGCTTCAACTATTTCTAAGGCTTGCTCTCCTGTATCTGGTTGGGATAATAATAAATCTTTAATATTAACGCCTAACTTAGATGCATAAATAGGATCAAGAGCATGTTCAGCATCAATAAAAGCAGCTCTTCCGCCTTGCTTTTGAATTTCAGCTATTGCATGTAAAGCAACGGTTGTTTTACCACTCGATTCAGGGCCATATATTTCAACAATACGCCCTTTAGGATATCCGCCTACCCCTAACGCTATATCCAATGATAATGAACCACTTGAGCATACATCTATTTCTCTATGCGGATTTTCTCCCAACTTCATTATCGAACCTTTTCCAAATTGTTTTTCAATATCTGCTAATACTTGCTCAAGAACTTTATCTTTGTCTATATTTTTTGTAACCATTGTTTTCCTCCTACTTTTTTGTACAATTTAATTTTACTCTATTTGAAAATAAATTGCAAGCATTTTTCGAACATTTGTTTGTTATTTTTGTAAACAAATTTTTACCAAAAATAAAAAATCCGATAACAATAAAGGATTTTTTGATAAATATTAATTTACATTTTACTAAACTTCACTTATTTTTTCTTTTTGCCCCATTAAGTTACGATTCATTGAATAATATTGAACGGCAGATATTAAAGATAAAACAGTTGCTGTTATTAATAAGAAATCCGATACTTTAATATTCCATAGTTCAAAAGGCAAGTTATAAAAGAAAGTAAGTGATATCCCTAGCATCATACAAACAGTTTTTAATTTGCCAGAACCAATTGCTGCCACCACTTTTCCTTTGCTCGCTGCTAGCATTCTAATTGAATTTACTATTGTATCGCGCATAACAATGATAACCGCTACTATTGGACTAATATGATTACTAGCCGCCAAAATGATTAATACAGAATTAACTAATACTTTGTCAGCAATAGCATCCATTAATTTTCCAAAGTCAGTTATCATATTGTATTTTCTAGCTATGTAACCATCTAAAAAATCTGTTAACGATGCTATGACAAAAAGAATTCCTGCTATGATATATTTACTATCCACAAGTATTTTTTCCACTTCAAATGTTGGAAAATAAATATTAACATTGTAAAAAGGAAATAGTAGTAAAACAATTATTATTAAGGATAAAATAATTCTAAAAACAGTAAACTTGTTTGCTAAATTCAAAACAATCACACTCCATTAAATGTCTATCAATTACGCTTTTCGTTGTTACTTACTTTACTAATAACATATGACAAATTATCAACTTTAGTTGATTTATTCCTTGTAATTTTATCAATCACTAGATATACAATAAGCAAAGTAACAACAGCTAATAAAATAATTATCATCACCTTTAAAAATGACATTTTTTGTTTTATTTCTATAGTATAAGGCGACATAATTTCCCTTTTAATTTCTTGCCGTTCTTCATTAGCCCTTTCTATTTCATCTAATGGTATTTTTGAAGTATATTCAAAAACAAACTCGTTAAATTCATCTTCTAATTTTTCATATTCTAAACTTAAATATTTAGCATAATCTCTTATAATTTGTTTAAGTTCAAAAACATCTCTAAAAGCACTTCGATCTCCGTTCTCAACGCTTTCTAATTGTGAAGGTTTAAGTTTTAAATCAGCAGCAGCTTCTTCGATTGAAACTCCCATTGCTTCTCTAGCGGCCGCTAACTCGTTTCCTATTTCCTTCAAGCAAAATCACCTCTTCTAAATAAAAAATAAAGCACCTCATAAGCCATGTTCTGTCCCTATTACTAGGGGGCAAATATTTATCTATGTTACCATCCTCTAATTCATTCTTATTATAAATTAGAAGCTCCCCTACCATTTTTTGGGTTTCTCGCTTGTGGGGTTTACCACGTTCCACTCTTCTCATTTCTTCGAAGTATCGTCTCTATGGCACTTTTATACTTAATTTAACCATATCATATGACTTAGGTTATTTCAGAGCCGTTCGATAACTCGACTTTAGGTTATTTTTTCCCTAAACACGAACACTATAGTCATCACAGACTATGCGAGCATGGACTTTCCTCTACATTATTAATGCAGCGTTTGTCAAAATATTAATCTTTTCCATATATAATTTTTTCTAAATTTGATAATCTTCTTCTTCCTCATCACCATAAACTATTTTTTCAAGTTGTGATATTCTTCTTAAAATATCGACATTTGTTACTTTACTATCAGTATTTTTTACCAAGTCAATATTTTCCTTTAAGACTCTATTTTCTTGTTTCAAGCGAAGATTTTCTTCAACTAAATCTTTGTTTTCAGCATCTTTTTGTTTTAAGATTGCCACAAAGTTAGTATAATCTTTAATGATTAAATCTAAATACTTATCAACTTCTTGAGGTCTATAACCTCTTGTATCAATAGGAAAATCTTTTTCTAAAATTTCCCTAGGACTAAGTGCTATTTTATCATAGAGCATCATACTCACCTCGCTCTACTATATTCTATATAAAATTACGCAAATTGTCAATTAATATAGAAGCATTTCATTATTTAAATAGGGTCTTTTTTATGGCGGATGTCCTTTATCCCTTTCTTTGTTTGCTTATATAACTGATAAGCCATGGTTGATAAAGAGACTGATATCACTGCTTCAAATAAACTCATAAAACTTATTCCCATAAAAACAAAATCAACAATAATACTAATTGTCATGAGAATCCAAATAATCATCCATTTTTTAATAAATGGGACTTCTTTTATGGCATTGCCTATAACGATTAATATAAGGGTTAAATATATAATCTGAGGCGTTATTTCGATTCTAAACAATAAATCTTCCATATGATCACCACTAAATCATATGTAATACATAGAAAATTTATTTTTTAGCTATTAATAGAAGTTTATTAAGTTTAATTTCCTCAATTAAATCATTAAACATCTTGCATATATAAACTATGTCCATATATCCTCCTTTACGTCAATATAACACATTATTTTAAACTGTAAAATAAATCCCTTATAATAAGACAAAACCAGTTAAAGGCTCCCAAAAAACGTCAATTATATTATGCTTCCAAAGTAGAAAAAAAATGAATTATATAGTATAATTTATAAAGGTGGTAAAATGAACTATCCAAAAACAGTAAAAATTAATAACACAAAGAATATAAATTATGCTAATAGAGGTATGAGTTTAGAAAGTGATTTAAATCTAACAAATACATATTATTTACAAAACAACATTGCAATCATTCATAAAAAACCTACCCCTATCAAAATAGTAAAAGTCAATTTTGATATAAAGAAAAACGCCAAAATAAATGAAGCATACTTTCAATTACCATCAACCACTGATTATAATGGATTATATAAAGGTAAATATATTGATTTTGAAGCTAAAGAAGTAAGAAATAAGAAATACTTCCCAATTAGTAATATAAACAATCATCAAATTGAACATATCAGAAACATAATCAATCATGGAGGGATAGCCTTCATAATTGTAAGGTTCACATTATTAAATAAAACTTTCGTTCTTAAAGGAGAAGACTTAATTAATTTAATTGATGTTAATGAATTAAAATCAATATCTTTATCGGTATTTGAAGAAACAGGTTTTTTAATTAAAGAATCTTATTCTCCAAGACTTGATTATATAAGTATTATCCACAATATTTATTTAGGAGGGATATAATGAAGAAAATTTTAAAAGCTTTCAAAAAATTGTTTAGAAAATTATTTAAGGATAAATGGAATCTAATCATTGCTGTATTAATCATTTTAGTTCTAATCCTTGGAACAAATGTAATCGGTCTCTTTAAAACTCTTACTATTATGGGTATTATTGTTTTATTGGTTTTAGGTTTGAAGTTTGGAGGTGCCATTATAATGGCTAAAAAGAAGAAAGAAAAATCCGTTAAAAGAAAGATAAAAAAGAAATGGAAGAAAATAATTAATTATATCTTTCTGGCTGGTCTTATTATTGGCATTTTATGTTTATTAATTGGAGGCTGTTTTATGGGTTACATAATAATGAAAGCTCCAAAATTTGATAAACAAAAATTATATTATAAAGAAGCCAGTATTATATATGATAAAGACGGACAAGAGATTATGCGAATTGGTTCTGAAATGCGTGACAAAGTTACGTTTGACAAATTACCTCAAGTTTTCATCGATGCTATTGTTGCAACTGAAGATGCAAGATTTTTCGAGCATAACGGTTTTGACCTACCTCGTTTCTTGAAAGCTTCCTTCGGGCAAGCACTTGGAAAAAGTGGTGCCGGAGGGGCATCTACGATATCAATGCAAGTAGTAAAAAATAATTTCACATCTGTAACGCAAAGTATAACAAGAAAGTTTACTGATATTTATTTAGCAATTTTCAAACTTGAAAAAGAATATACTAAAGAACAAATATTAGAGTTTTACGTAAATAATCCTCATTTAGGAAGTAACTCATTGGGGGTTGCTGAAGCTGCAAGAACTTATTTTGGTAAAAAAATTGGCAATTTAAACCTTTCTGAAGCAGCCTTATTAGCAGGAATGTTCCAAGCTCCGAGTGCATACAATCCGTTTAATTATCCTGAAAAAGCTAAAGCTAGACGTCATACCGTTTTGTATTTAATGGAACGTCATGGCTATATAACTCATGAGGAAGCACAAATTGCCGATAGTATTCCAATTGAATCATTAATAAATGATAATTCAGCAAAGCAAAAACCATATCAAGGTTATATTGATTATGTTTCAAAAGAAGTAAAAGAAAAAACTGACTACGATCCGATGGAAGTACCGATGAAAATTTATACCAATTTAGACAGAAAAAAACAAGATTATATAAATAGTATCTTAGATGGAACAATCTGGAAATGGGAAAACGATCTTGTTCAAACTGGAATTGCTGTTGTCGATATAAACACCGGAGCCATCTTAGCATTAGGTAACGGTCGTAACAAAACAGATGCTAAAACATTTAATTTAGCAACTGAAATAAGGCTTCAAATAGGTTCAACAGCTAAACCATTATTTGATTATGGTCCAGCGATGGAATACCATAACTATTCAACATATACTCCTATATTAGATGACGTACACACTTATTCTGATGGAAAACAAGTATTTAATGTTGATGGGGGATATAAAGGTTTATTGACTCTAAGGTATGCTTTAGGGCAATCACGTAATATACCAGCTTTAAAGACCTTCCAACAAAACGATAACAAAAAAGTTATAGAGTTTGTTAAGTCTTTAGGTATTCAACCTGAAATTGAAGGCGGGAAAATTCACGAAGCCCATTCAATTGGTGGCTTTAATGGAACCTCTCCTCTTCAAATGGCATCTGCATACGCTGCCTTTGCCAACGGCGGTTACTATATAAAACCTTATGCTGTGAACAAAATTGAAATTATTGATTCGAACGAAACGTCGACATATAAATCTGAAAAAACAAGAGTTATGTCTGATTCAACAGCATATATGATTACTGAAGTTTTAAAATTCGCTATTGATAACAAATTAATGCTCGGTGGTAGAGTGCCAGGAATTGAAGTTGCTGCTAAATCTGGGACTTCAAATTTTGACGAGGAAACAAAAAAACGAAATAATTTAGGGAGTAACGCTATCAACGACTTATGGTATGCTGGCTACTCACCTGATTATGCAATCAGTATGTGGTATGGATACGAAAAAATAAATTCTCAATATTATAGCAAATTAAATATTACATCTAGAATTAGAGATGAATTATTTACAAAGATAGCTCAAGGCATCTTTGAAAAAAATGGTAAAAAGTTTGTTATGCCAAATAGTGTTATTCAAGTTGGAATAGAAAAAGGGACAATTCCAGCTATGCTGCCAAGTCAATATACTCCTGATAACATGATAACCTACGAATATTTTAAAAAAGGTACCGAACCAACAGAGATATCTCCGAGGTTTAATATTTTACCTAATGTTACAGGATTAGATACTAATAAAAACGGGAATAAAATTGAAATATCTTGGAATGCCGTTACCCCACCTAATATGATAACAACTGATTATTTAAAAACGATAGCTGCTCAGAAAGACAAATATATAGCTCAAAGAATAAATGAAGATCAATCATTACTTGGAACTTTAGGTTATAATGTATACTTAAAACAAGCTACGGGAAACTTAACTTTGTTAGGTTGGACTAATAAAACAACATTCACTCATACCCCAACTACTAGCGGAACTTTAACATACGTCATAAAAACATGTTACAGTATATTTAAACAAAGTGAAAGTACAGGCACCCAAATGACGTTAAGTGATAATCCTTTTAGCCTTCCACCAGAAATATATTTCGCTAATGATAAGACAGAAAAACTTACCAATCAAATATTAACATATGATATCAATACTCCTTATACTGAGCCTGCTGCCAAGGAAGCAATTGTTGTTAGAGTAAATGGAATTGTTATAGATGATGAAGAATATAATGTAACTAGAACAATAACAAAAGATGAAGTATTATTCTCTAATAGTATTCAAAGCGTTGTACTCAATACCTCATCTCCAGTGAATTATGTTGCAACCTATACAATTCAATACAAAGGCGAAGAATATAAAATAACTAGAACGATAAATGTGAAAAATCCAACTATTTAAAAAAGCACTATAAGTGCTTTTTTTCAGACTGTAGACAAACCCCACTTTTTTTAAAGTGGGGATTTCTTTTTAA
>CAZQOT010000022.1:0-13816 GCA_964595115.1 uncultured Muribaculaceae bacterium
TTTGTGTAAGTTTTATATTATCTAAATAACCATAAAACTTTCCATTAGTAAATGTAATTACATAATGATGCCAATTGTTATCGATTGTTTTATTCCACCACGGCCAATCTCCGGTACCAGAATATGACCTAACACCATAATATCCAATACCTCCACCAAGAGTAGAAGGTGTAACACCCATACTAACATAAGTATTTGAAGTAGTAGATATATTTATAATTGGTTGGCCGGCAGCCGAACTAACAGTGTTCTTTACCCATACAGATAAAGAATAATCATTAACATTATTCGTCACACCCGCCAATGTTGAAGAGTCGTAAACATAACCTCTCGTTCCATCAAAAACAAGTGCACCATCTGAAAATACATCCGAAGACCCATACTGTCTGGTAAGAGTATATGAACCTAAGGTATCAACCAAATCGCTTGTTAGAGGCCATCTCGCAACCAACCCGGAAGTAGGATAGGGTATTACGGCCTCGACTAATTCTCGTTTAAAATCATATATACCATGAGCTATTCTCATAATTACTATTTTAAATTTCCAAATCCATAAAATATACCACTACCTTGATGAACTACAGTTGCGGCGGCATAAATATCTTTTAATCTTATTGAAGCATCTGTACTTCTAAATGTTGAAGCATTTAATGTAACAAACCCGGTACTAACATTAAGAAAAACTGTCGTTTGGAATCCAGTGACTAATGTATTGGGGAATGTAATTACAGTACTGGCATCACATTGTATTATATTTAAATTATCAGAATCATTAACGGTGTAAGAATCAGCATTAATAGAAGTAAACGAAGTTAAACGTTTTGCGTAATTAGAACTAGCATCTAATATATTTAATTTAGTTGTATACAATAAATCGATTGACGTATCTCTATATGATAAACTTCCATCTATATATTCTACTACCCTTTCTATTTCATTAACTACAGCTTCACCTAAATCGTTAATTTGAAAATATAAATCATCTATACTTCCATCTTTTGCTCCAATAACAGAAACATCCAATAAACCAGCGTTCCAAACAAAATCAGTTCCTAAACTTGCTTCTTTTAAACTACCAAAACCTGCGTTTGCAAATAAATAATTTATACTTCCATCTATACGTACTATACTTGCATCTAATGTAATATCTTTATTTTGTAAATTAACTATACTTGCATCTTGAGAAATATTTTTATTATTTAAATTATTTATAGATATATCTCTTGCACCTAAACTACCATCTACATAACCTTTAAGATTATACGTTTTAAGCATGTTCGAACTATCATCCCAGTATACAAACCAAGTATCAGTTGGAGAATCTTCTCTTGTCGCAATTGCTTGTAATGAATCATTCTCCCATCCAATTCTTAAGATTGCATCATTACCTGAACCAAATATAACATTATTTGTTCCATCTGCCTTTGTTATTCTTAAACCAGAAATAGAACCATCTGGAATTTGTACTGCAGCACCAGCTCTTAACGCAATGAAATTGTTTGAAACATCTAAACTCTGAGCTTTGATTACGTATGTCGAACCATCTACATACATATTTCCAATTAAATATAATGAACCGTCTACAGTTAAAGTTCCAGTAAATGTATCAGTTGTATTATCTAATTTTGATAATAGAACACTATCAATACGTACTATACTTGCATCTACTGTAATATCTTTATTTGTTAATGTTGTTATATTTCCTTGCAAGTTAACTATACTTGCATCTTGAGACGTATTTGTATTTCTTAATGAAACAATACTTGCATCTTGAGAAATATTCGTATTTGCTAAAGATATATAATTGTTTTGTAATGAAACTATACTTGCATCTTGAGAAATATTAACAATTCCTAAATTGTTTAACGAAGTATCTACACTTCCAAACTTAATCCAGATGTTATTTAAAGAAGTATCTATATTAGTATCTTTACTTCTTAACGCAACTACGCTAGAATCTTGAGAATTACTTTTACTAAACAATTTATTTACACTCCCGTCTAGACGTACTATCATTACATCCTGTGAAATGTTTTTAGTTTTTAGTACATCTATACTTGCATCTTGAGAAATGTTTTTAACATTTAATTCATTTATTGATAAATCTCTATTTGCTAAACTTCCATCTACATATAATATTGAAGCGCCACCTCCGCCAATACTAATATCTTCTATTAATCCATATAATTCATTTATAGATATATCTCTATTTGCTAAACTTCCATCTACATAACCTTTAGTAACATCTCCTAAACTCGTATCTAATAATACAAATAATTCAGATATACTTGGGTCTTGAAAATATTTTCCTCCACTATTTATATTAAATGTTGGATTTAAAACTTTATATCCATCAATTACTGCATAACTTGGATCAAACACAGTATATCCTAATGATGTTTTATGCAATGTATATTGTCCTGCTTCTAATAAATGTAATCCATCAATTGTAGAAGTATCAATTAAACTTTCATATACTTCATACGTTCCACTATACTTTAAATTGAAGTTACTTGCGTCTACAATTAAAAATCTATTATATCTATCTGGATATGCGCTTAAATCTTCATAAGTTTTTATTTCTTCTGCTGAATATTTATCTACCCATCTAAAAATAAAATATGGATTTGTTATAGTTATAAGTTCTGATAAACTTAAATCTACATATTGACTTGCGTTTTGTGTTATATTAATCATTGTTAACGTATATTATTATAATATTTTTATATGATGTTTGTTAATCTACAATTACTCACCTTTAATCTCATCTTTTTTTGCAGCGAACTTTCTAACGCCCAATAACAAAGCAGATATTCCTAATGCTGTTATAAATTTATCAAACAATTCCATTGTTCCAGCCATTTGCATGAAAAATGCTACGCTAGCTACTATTAAACCAATTGCAGATATTATTCCAACCAATACTCCGACAGTACCACTACCACTTGTTTTTCCTGTTGTATTCTGAATAAGTTCTTGCCATCTAAAATTTCTTTGTTCCATTATGCTCCATTTATTATAAATGAATATATTCGTAAACATGCCCAAATAAAACCAGCGCTTGCAAATAAACCAGTGATTATCTTTGCTGCTATTTCATTAAAACCATTTTTACTAATATTTTTATTTTCTAAATCTCTAACCTTTCCTTCTATATTATCTATTCGTTCTGGTTTTATTCTTGTTGCGATTACAATTTCTGCTTCGCTTTTAAATTTTTCTAATTCATTAACTCTTCCATTTGTTTTTTTTGTTTGGTCGAGAATTTGCATAGAAAGATCATGTTGTATACGTGCATTAGTTTCTATTTTATCTTTTATTCCCTTTATTTCAGTTGCAAATATTTCTCTTATTAATTCTAATTGTGTAGCCATAATGTTTTTTATGATATAGATGTTAATAAACCATTAGTAAAATGTAATATAGAACCATCGCATGTTACATCACCCGTAATGCCGGAAGATATTTTATTATCTACGTACGCTTTATTCACCAACCAATTACTATTAGTTGTATTTCTTGAGATCATTACAGACGCGTCAGTTTTATAATAAAAACCATCTGCATCAAATCTAGCATCACATGTTCGTTGACTTGGTGTTGGATCCGCGGACGCAAAAGTTATAGATCCATATTTATCGATCATTATTTGTCCATACTGTCCTGGATATGATGTCCCTGCTCTTAATGAAATACCAGATTGACTTGTTCCTTTGCTTTGTAATAAAATATGTGTTATACTATCATAAATAATAAACGATCTTGCAGATGAATCGTCGATAAATATTTGGGCATTACCATCTAACGTTCCACCCAAACCTATATTATTTCCAGTTTTAGTTAAACCATTCCAAGCACCAACACTTACATCTCCAACACTAATATCTTCAATTAATCCATATAATTCAGTAATTGAAGAATCAATTCTTGCTAAAGAAGCATCAAGTAAATATTTTAATATTTCAATATTTACAACATCATCATCATCAAGTTCATTAATATCTCCATGAAGAAGATGCATTTTCACATTTCCACCAATATTGAATCCATCATTATCTAAATTAAAATAATGTTCACCTCCCGGGCAGTCAACTGCTAATTTACCATCTTTAAGAATAATTCTTGTAGCTCTAAACCCCCACGGTCCCAGATACATAGCTCCGTTTGGATCTATTCTAAAATAATTTAAATATCCTGAAGAAATATCACTATTTATAATAAATTCTTTACCAGTAACGTTAATACTTACATCAGTTGATAAACTACCTCCTAAACCTATACTTGAATCATTTATTTTTAAACCATTCCATGCATTAGGAACTCCACCAACACTAATATCTTCAATCAATCCATATAATTCATTTATGGAACCATCTACATTGTAATTTATGCTAGACTCTATATAGTAATTATTAACAATAGTTGTTGGATCAACTGGGTCATACACAGATGAATCTTCTACACTTACATTTGTATTTATTTTTCCATTTGTATTTATGTTTGCAGTTGTTATTGTTGCTAAATTTATTTTGTTTGTGTTTATTACATTATCAAAACTGTTATCTGTATAATTTATTTTTATTAATTCTACTTTGCAAGGTTTGTTATTTTTGTAATTCTTTATTGTATTAACTCTATAAAAAGCATTTCCATATAATGAACTTGTTATCCAAATTTTATTTGAAAAATCTAATTCTGCAATATCATCATTATTTAAAAGAGCTTGTGTGTCTATAATGTATGTATTATCATCCATTAATTCGTTTCGTTCTCTTCTATAAAATAAATTATATAACGTTCTACCAGTTTCGGTTGTTTTATTTAAGTACGTATTTGTACTCGTCCAACCAATAAACATGTTGCTTGGATCTGCTACATCTAAACTTCTATATGGAGCCAATGTCCATAACCATGATGACGCATCAGTATCATAAACTTTTATTGGAAATAAAAATCTTGGGTTCCAATCTGTTTTAGCTTCTTTATCTGTTATTAAAACAGGAATCTCCATTAAAGAACTATCAGAAATTATATTTGCAGAATCAGCATTAAATACGCTTTTCATTGGTGTACTACCTGAACTTAATGTTAAATCTTCTTCTTCGGTTGCAAATTCACTATCATTATTTTCTATTCCAAAATACATTGGTCCCCCGATAAGGTCTTCATGATTTTTAGAATAAACATCAGCATCTGTCTTAAATAAATATTTAGTTGACTTTGGAAGTTCGTTCTTTAATAATTTATATGTTGTTTTGTCATCATCTATTTTCTTACTCCAATCAACTATTTTAGGGTTTGCAAAAAATTCATCATAAGTTTTAATAAATAAATGAAATTCATTTAATGGATCTGTCTCTACATATACATTAAACATTTTAAAAATATCATTTACAAAATCTTTTTGTTTCCAATTAATAGGGAGCATACTATTTAAATTCCATTCGCTACCTAAAGCAGTATCTGTTTTTGTAATTGTTATATTTGTTGACGCTTCATATCTTGGCAAAATACTTGGATAACGTGATGCGCTTGCGTACGTCCATGTTCCAGCTGAAGAATCAAAATTGTAATTACTTGAACCATCTGGTGTGACTCTAAAATAAAGTTTGCTTCCTTTCTTTATATTTAATCCTTTAATTGAAAATTGACTCCATTTAGTATCTCTTGCATCATAATATTTAGAACCAAACGGAAACGTAGTATTCCAAATTGCAAGGTCAGGATCAAATGAATATGGAAAACTTGGATCAGGCATTGTTGTATATCTTAATTGACATACGCTTACATCACCAAATACATAATCAAAACATTCACCATCATTAACAATACTTAATACGTACGTTACTGTACTATCTTCTCTAATACTATTAAAATCTCTTGCAGGTTCCACTCCAGTGACTACGCTTAAACTTACGTCGTAAACTCCATTCGCAATTATAGGAATATAATTCTGATCATTATCTGAACCAAACCAATTTTGACTTGGAGAATATTTATCAAATAATGAACCATCTCTATGAAATCCTTTTATAACTGCAGATTCCGGAACGTAATCAATTGGTTCTGTTGCATTACCTGCAGGGTCATTCCATAAAACATTTCTTAATTTGTATGGGTTTCCTAATCTTACATTAACAGCGTCCCATGAATTTAAAGTATATTTAATTCCATTGTTATGTGGAATATATAATTGTTTAATATAATAATCTAACATTGGAGAAAGTTCGTATGTAAAACCTTCTTGCTCCATTATTTTATCAAATATTTGGTATGCACCAACTGCAGGCAAAATAAAATCAGCAAATTCTATATCTGCTCTTGACTTTATATCTCCAACATAATCAATGTATGGATATAAATATCCTAAACCATTTGGTGTAAAATCTTTATTTGTAATCCATTGTTTTATTAAAGAATCAGTTTCAGTATGTTTATATAAATCATCTGGGAATATAACATCATCGTTTGGGTTTGAATTTCCACTAATTAATTTATCACCAATAGTTGAAATTACACTAATGTTATTTGAATAAAATACTGCAGATATAGAATCTTGACTTACTTCTTCTATTTTAATATATCCACGTAATACTGTAATACCATCTTCATGAATTTCGGCATAATATTTTTTGCCCATATCAAATCCATTAATCTGGTTAACATCTCCAATACCTTGAAATACTCTATCAGTAATTGCAGATCTTGTTATTTTTATAGCTTTAGAATATGTTGCGTTTCTTTTTCCATAATGTTTATAATCCTTAAGAGCATAATCAAAAGAAACGTTATCTATATTGCTATCTACATCATATTTATTTATTCTTAACTTCATTATGTCTTTATTACGTCTTTATAGTTTTATTTTCTTCTGCAAAATAAAATTTTAATTTATATTGAATAGGATCTTCATATCTTCTATTCTTTATTTCTTCACCTTTATTTGTGACTATAATTGGTTTTAATCCAAATTCAGTATCAACTCCATGTAAAGAAGATGAAAATAAATCTCTCATCGATTTGCTTTGAATATGATTTAACCAATTCGTATTAACTTCATAACTATCTTCTACAGTTGTATTATATTTTTTAAGCGTTCTATTATTTGTAAAAACATCATAATCAATATCAATATCATTTTTATATCCAACATCAAATGGAAAACTTTCTGTTGCACCTAATGAACCTGTCCAAAATACATTCCATCTTTTTTCGAATCTAACATCATCAGGAACTACTTCTACTTCTATAGTTTCTGAATAATTGTTCGTTTCTGTAATTGTATAATAAACAGTTTCATTATTTATACTTAAATCTGGCATTATATAATTTAAAACACTTGGGCATATATTCATACTTACTATTTTAGGAGATGAGTCGAATGACATGCTTGCAGATTTAGAAATTGTTGAACCACCTTTTAAATGGTTAACTACATCAATACCTGCAAATGTACTTGTTCCACCAACTTGGGCGGGAGCATTTAACAATACTACTGAAACGTCTTTAATATAAAAATCCATTAAAGAACTATCTGTTGCTCTAAAATAAAAATCTCCAGTAAACGTCATTGTCTTTTGTAATGAAGCGTCCACCCATCCATTTGAATAATCTAAAATCTTAGACACACCAGATGAACCACCAGTATGTTTTTCTCCAAAATTAACTTGAACGGTTGAACCTTCTATTGAATTGTCGTATGTAAAATAAATTATGTATGTATATCCAGCATATAATTTTTCAGTTGTACTTGTTAACGTTTGATATGCTGCAGATTCCGCGCTATTAATAAAATTAACACCATTTGTTATTTGTAAAATAGAAGAATCTGGGTTAATAGTTTCTTGTGTATAATTCCAACCGTTTGGTACTCCATCTGTCCAATCAGGATTTCCATAACTAAATCCATGAACATCACCAGTTAAATTAAAATCACCTTGTAAAAATTGTAAAAATAATCTATCATTTAAATGTGTTCTTCTTCTACCTTCAAACCTTGATAAAAACTTTCCTTTCTTTCCAGATGTAAATAAATAATCAGTTGCATCCCAATTGTTATTTCTATCTACACCAAGAAATACTACAAGATCATTCATACTTGTCGATGAAGATGAATCTCCTGTTATTGCTCTAGCCACTACATTATATGATTTAATTGCGTCTGCGCTTAATTGCATGTATGAAGAATCATGAACCCATAACGAAGAATCGAATAAAGGTTCTACTTTGCTTCTTATATCTATAACTGCTTTATATGAAAATGGATCAGGATATTGTCTTATGGTTCTAATTGTTGTTATACCATGTATGCTTATATCTAATTCGTAATAAAGACTTGGATCTAAATAATTTGACGCATCATACAAAACAAATTCCTGTTTTGAATATGCAGGGCTTACTATACTTGGATATTTTTCTATACTAATCATGCGCTAATGTTTATATCTTCTGAAATTGATTCTTTTAATTTAGCTATCAGTTCTGGAACCTTATCTTTAAATATATTTAAGAAAGGTCTTGCTTCAATTCCTTGTTCTCCAATTTTTCTTGCTATTGGATATGCAAATTTATTATCTATACCTCTACTATCACACCAATCACTAATGTTTTGTAATGGTGGCATCTTACCTGGTCTTCTTCCTTTATCTACAAATATAGCATAGCCAGGCATTGATAATTTTAATGCTTCAGTTTGATCATCATATTTAACTACAATATTATTTTTAAGGTTTTGTGTAAAATCGAGAAACATTGCCATTTCTCTTTTAACATCTTCACCCCAATCTAATAAAAGTTGTTTTGTATGTTTTAACTCAATCATTTAAATGGAATTTGATTTTCGTTTCTATCACCCTGTGTAACTATATCTATACTTAATTTCCAACCAAGTGTATTGTCTTGAATACTTCCAATTGTTGGTTCTAAATCAGGTTCGTTATTTCTAATCCAAAAATCATATTCAGTTCTATGGTCATTAAAATTTGTATAAAAATCGTATGCTACTAACAATTGATCAGATATAATTTGTTGAAAATTGGATCCATCTTTTTTTAATTTATCTAAAAAATAAATGTCCATTGAATAATAAATAACACCATCAGCAAACTTTGCATTTTTTATTGTTGCAAATAAAAGTGGATATTCCCAATTTGCTGCAGTAATATAGGATTCTTCTCTAATAGAAGAAAATGTTTTTATTTGTGAATGAGATAAAGCAAAATCGGAAAAGCTTTTATATACTTTATTTATAGTGGCTAATTTCATTATTAATGGTTTATATTAACATAAAGTTTAAGTGTCTTAGAATTCATCTGATGAATCGAGATGATATTAAATTGGATCATCTATATCCCAATCAGGATCATAGAAAAAATTAAATGAAGAATGGTCGACAGAATATTCCCATTCAGAAAATGTTGATTTATTATCGTTTAAATATTCTCTTAAAATATCTTTATATATTTCTAATTCAGATTGTGTTTCTATTCTTAACGCATTTAATTCGCTTGTTGAAATAAAATCTGTATTACCATCTTTTTTCTTACCAATATTTTGTGCAGATATTTTATATAATGAAATAGTATATAGTTTATAAAGTGCTGCTCTTGCAAGTACTGGCCAAACCTTTTCTATAATCATAGACATGTAAGCAGGAGAAAGATTTTCATTCTGAATACCTGCAATTATTTTATCATATAATGATGCGCCAAGAAATGGTTTTAGAACTGTGTCTTGAACAGTTGTTAAAGACATTATTATATCTTTATCTGCTACGTTATCGTCAATTGGAACTAGCGTTTTAAATCTATCTACATCCAATATTAAAACTCCTAAAAAGTCTGCCATGTTATACTAATTTTATAATAATTTTGTTGTTGTGAATTTATTATCTATTGGTTTAATAGCAACCTCTGCATAACCATTAAAAGTTAAAATATAATTTATAGATTTAAGTACTTCAATTTGTTTTGGTTTGATTACACTATTATAAAATATATCGTATGCATCTGCCATTTCTTCACTACCACCAAGTTTTCCTGGCGTTGATATTCCTACTAATAAAGGAGATGTTATTCTGTGAGCATTAAGAATATGTTGTAATGTTCTTTCGTTAATAACGCTCCATTTTTTATCTTCTTCTTTTCCACCGATTGGTTCTATTTTAACTTCATGTTCTTTATCTTTTGCCCACATGCAAACAGGCAATTTCTTTGTTGAAGAACCTACATACATTTTATAAAATTTCTTAACTTCTTTATTAAAAGATTCTTCTGTATAATTTCCATAGAATACTACAAGAAAATCAGGAACCATTCCATTCTTTAAAGATTTAAGAGCATATTGTGAAGATAAAATATCAGTTTCTATATCATTAAGCCCGCCTTTATAATCAGGATACCAATAATATGAAGAGCCTGGTGTGTATGTATCTGGAATATATATTCTTTCTCTTGTGTCGTTAACATCTACTGAATCTCCACCATTAACAAATTCTTCGTATGCAAGTTGATTTAGTTTAACTTCATTTTTAGAAAATGGAAGTACTTCTTTAACGTTATATTTACCTTGCTTAGTCCAATCATAACATATACCCCATTTTTTTATTTTGCCTTCGTCTTTAGGCATACATCTTAATTGAGATATATCTACATGTTCTACTTTTTTAATTACTTTCCAATCAGGTGAAAATGTTAATAGAATAGCGTATGATCCATGTAATTTTAAATCTAAAGAAATATACTTTGCTATTTCTTGTAAATTAGATGATTCTAAATATGAATTAGTTTCTTCATATAAATTTTTAGATGGATCTGCAATTAAACCATTTCCATAAGTTTGTTCTGCGACAGATGAAATGATACCCCCGTTTAATGCTGAGTTATTGAACAAATCGATTAAATAATTTGGATATTGTTCTTTATTATCATTTGTTTTAAATGGAACCCATGATGTTTGAGATGTTGCTTCAAATTTTGGATTGCTTGAACTTTTATCAAGTGATAAATCGATTTCAGCTATTTTAATCTTTTCGTCATTCATAATAGACATAATAAATTATATTGTGATATTTATAATAATATTTTTTATGTTGTATTGTTAAATAGAGCATAAAAAAAGGCATACTAATATTAGTATACCTTCTTTACAATAATATAAAACAAATAAAGACCTTTGCCGAGAAAGGTCTTTATTTTAGCGCTGGTAGTTCAAATGGATAGAATAGTCACCTACTAAGTCTCAGATTCGGGTCCGATTCCCGACCAGCGTACGATAAAAAAAATAAAGACCTTTGCCGAGGTCTTTATTTTAATTCAAATTAGTAATTTAAATATATGAATTATTTTATTCATGATGCTAAAACCGGCATCTTAAATAAAGGTTATGGGTTTAACTCTATAATAGGTATAGAGTTAGATTCGAGTTTAAAGACCTTTCTCGGTAAAGGTCTTTATTTTAATCAAAATAACATGTTTATTATCGATGCTAAAACTTATGTTAATTAAGATTCTCCTAAATCAGTTAACGATGATACGTCAATTGAATATTCAGGATGTGCTAAGTTTCCAGATAAAGTAATAGTTTGTCCATTAAGATCAGTCATTGCTGCTCCTAATTGTCCAGTGTTTGCTGTCATATCCAAACCTCTTGTTTCTCCGCCATATAGCCAGAATGCTCCATTCATATCTTTTGCAATTGCTACAACTTCAGATGTTCCTAATGCAGCAACCAAATTTCTTTGTGATGCTGAATTTTTAGATAATTGAATAGTCACAGTATGAGCATACATGGTTGTTCCAGTTTGTGCCGAACCTGTTGCGACTGCTTGAGCGTTTCCTGTTTCTTTCTTAGGAAATATTTTTACAAATGCAGTTCCGAT
The DNA here is from genome assembly GCA_964595115.1 of uncultured Muribaculaceae bacterium. Taxonomy (GTDB): domain Bacteria; phylum Bacillota_I; class Bacilli_A; order RF39; family UBA660; genus CAZQOT01. The sequence goes on from CAZQOT010000022.1 coordinate 11,879, forward strand.
TGAAGAATCAAACGTTGCTACACCTGTACTTGGATCAAGGTTTACGCTAACATCATCAAGATTAGCAAGATAGAAATAATCTACGCCTCCTGCTCCTTTATTTGGGTTTCTTGGTATTGCTGTTAATAGTGCCATTTTAAAATAAATTTTTTATATTGTTAAGTAATTATTAAACTAAAAAAAGGGAGGAAGTTAAATTTCCTCCCATATTTTATGTTAACATTACAACTTCGTTTGTTCTAATAACTTTTACACCAAGTTTAAATACACCAAATATTTCGTAACGGTGAGCTGCTTGGTTATACCATATTTCTACGGTTTCGTCTTCTGATTTTAAATCCACTGCTACACAGATATTTTCTGGGCGAGTTAATACAACTTGGTTTTTACCAGTTAAACCAGCTTCTTTCCATACTGTAATCGTTTCGTCTACTGGGCAGATGAATGATTCCATAACTTGACCATTCTGAAGAGTGGTTGAGAGAATAGTTCCATTAAGTCCGAATAACGCTTTCTTATATGCGTTAAATTGTGCAGGTGCCATACTCATATTAAGAGCAGTATTTGCAAGGTTTCCTAATGAAGCGTCTTTCTTTGCGATAAGAGCATTAATCTTTGTAAGAATAGATGCATCAGTAATTCCAGCGTCAGTTACAAAGTTAACTGATGTTCCACCAGATACCGGTGCGCCTTTTGCCAATTGAATAAGAATACCATCAAAAAATCTTAATTGTTCTGCTACTGAAGTTGAACCGTCTACTGATTGCCAAATTTTAATGTCATTATCATAGTTAAGTGTTTCTACTAAAAGTTTAGAAATAACATCACCATAAATAAATTCGTCTGCTGAACTACCTTTCTTTCCAGCTACTTCTGCAAGTTTCTTGTTAAGAGATGCTTTGCTAAATGGAATATTGAAAAACAATTGAGTGTTTTCGATAGTCACATCTGATAAACTAACACCACCTGAGGTTGTGCTATAAGTTCCATAATCACCATCTGATACGTCTACTGAAGGAGTATTAACATCGATAAATTTATCTTGATATTTAACACCTTCTTGTATACTGTAGTGATCACCGGTTTTTGTTCCAAGAACTATATCAGTTATAATAACTTCTGGAGTTCCTTTTACGTAATCTGCTAATCCTGTTACTGTATAAGCCATTTTTTTAAATTTTAAATTTTATTGTTTATTGATAATTATAATTTACTTAGATAATTTTTTTCTACCTAATCTTTCTCTAATAATTTCTGAATTTGTTTTGTTAACATTTTCATTAATCATTTCGTTAATAGATTCTTCTTTTTTCTTAGAAAGTTTTTCAATGAATTCGTCGAGTTTAATTTTAAATTCTTTTCTAAGGTTTTCTTTTTCTATAGAAAGTGTTTCATTAAAAGAAGCTTCTTTGCTCATTTCAATTTCTGTTGCTACAGTTTCTGTTGGTGTAATTGCGCCCCATGATATTTTACCATCTTTAACAGATAAAGCAAGATAATATTCAGCGTCTTTGGAAAGATCGATTGCTTTAATAGATTCAGTAATAGATGTTGTATCTAAAGAAAGTTCAGATTGTGTTTCTTGTTCTGCAACAATTTCTTCAGGTTCGGTTTCCATTTCTGCTTCTTCTATTTCTGTAATCTTTCCTTCAATTACATTGATTTTTTTTCCATCAGGCAAAATATATTCACCATCGATAGCAGGAGTTTTTTCTTCTCCATTAACTACTAAAACATCTTTACCTACTTCTAAAGTGTCGTATTCAAGAATAGTTCCATCTTCAAGAGTAATTTGTTCAAGTGTTTCAGTTGTGTCTAATGATTCTACCATTGCATCCTTGACGCTGGCAGAAAATTTTTCAATTAATTTGTTTACGAAATTTGCTTTCATTCTAATTTAATATTTAAATAATATAAAAAGTTAATTTTTGTTAATAA
>CAZQOT010000023.1:0-13686 GCA_964595115.1 uncultured Muribaculaceae bacterium
TATTATTTGTTTCATTTAAGTCTCCTTTCGTCAATTAAATATATGATTAAAAGAAGAAATATATACTAAAAAACACTACTTCAAAGTAGTGTTTCTCTTTTTTTGTAATGTCATTGTTCTAAAAATTCCAATATTGTAACTCAATTCTTCATAATTTATACAATTACCATTTGCTGGATGATTATTAGGAAACATATGACTATAATCATTTGTTTTTTCAAGCATATGACTGATACTAGCACCAGGTTTTATGGATAATACATTTTGAATAGAATTAAAAACTTCAAAATAGTTTTTCAATGCTATGTTACGCAACTCTTCATTTTTAATGTTTTTTAAATCTTCATATGAAAAATACATATAATTATCAATTGAAATATTTGGTTTTGTGCAAATTTCAGATGAATTATCATCATTTAAAATATCAAATTCATCTACTAAAAAATTACTCATACTGCATCCCCTGTACTATATTAATTATCTGAATTCATCCTCAACACTGATAAAAACGCTTCTTGAGGTATTTCAACACTGCCAATCCTTTTCATTCTCTTTTTGCCTTCTTTTTGTTTTTCCAGTAATTTTCTTTTCCTTGAAACATCTCCGCCATAGCATTTAGCTAAAACATTTTTGCGCATAGCTTTTATATCAGTTCTTGCAATAGCTTTAGAACCAACAAAAGCTTGAATAGGAACTTCAAATTGTTGCCTTGGAATTAATTCTTTTAAATTTTCTGTGACTACTTTACCTCGTTTATATGCAAAATCTTTATGAACAATGATAGATAATGCATCCACTACCTCTCCATTTATTAAGATATCCATCTTAACTAAATCAGATGGTTTATAACCAATTAACTCATAATCAAATGAAGCATAACCCTTGGTTCCTGACTTTAATATATTAAAAAAGTCATATACGATTTCCGATAATGGAATTTCGTAATGAATATTTACCCTTGATGTATCAATATATTCCATACCAATGTAATTACCTCTTTTATCTTGACACAATTCCATAACTGAACCAATATAAATTGATGGTACCAAAATATTTGTTCTAATGTATGGTTCTTTAATAATAGCAATTTTTTGTTTATCAGGTAATTTAGTTGGACTTTGAATCATTATCGTACTTCCATCTGTTAATGTTACTTCATAAACAACACTAGGACTGGTTGCGATTAAGTCGATGTTGAACTCTCTCTCAATTCGCTCTTCAATTATTTCCATGTGAAGTAATCCTAAAAAACCACATCTAAACCCAAAACCTAGTGATGCTGACGTTTCAGCTTCAAAGGTTAGCGATGCATCATTTAACTTAAGTTTTTCTAAGGCTTCCCTTAAATCAATGTATCTGGATGAATCAATTGGATATATACCACAAAAGACCATTGGTTTCATCGGCTTATACCCTTTTAATGGTTCTTTACAAGGATTATTATCTAACGTAATCGTATCACCAACACTGACATTGCTAATACTTTTAATACTAGCTCCAATCCATCCTACTTCGCCTGCTTCTAATTTTTCTTTCTTAACTTCTTTAGAGGTATTAACACCTAATTCTACCACTTCATAAACCGAATTAGTAGCCATCATTCTAATCGTATCACCAACTCTAACGGTTCCGTTAATCAATCTAACTAAAGTAATAACACCACGATAAGAATCAAAGATACTATCGAAAATTAAGGCTTGCAATGGTTCTTTGTTAGAACCTTTAGGAGCTGGAATACGTTTGATAATTTCATTTAATAAATCATCAATTCCCACCCCTGTTTTAGCACTCGTTAAAATTATTTCATCTTCATTAAATCCCAAGACATCAATTAATTCTTTCTTAACTTTTAAAACATCGGCATTAGGTAAATCTATTTTATTGATGACAGGAATTATTGTCAAGTTATTTTCAAGTGCTAGATAAACATTGGCAAGAGTTTGGGCTTCAATTCCTTGAGCAGCATCAACAACTAGAATAGCCCCTTCACAAGCGGCAAGTGATCTTGATACTTCATAAGTAAAATCAACATGGCCTGGAGTATCTATTAAATGAAATATATATTCTTCATTATTATACTTATATTTTAATTCGATAGCATTTAACTTAATTGTAATACCTCTCTCCCTTTCAAGATCCATACTATCTAATAATTGATCTTTCATTTCACGCTTATCGATAGTTCCCGTAAATTCTAAAATGCGATCAGCTAAAGTACTTTTCCCATGATCGATATGAGCGATAATGCAAAAATTTCTAATGTTGTTAATATTCATAAATTTCACCTGCAATTATTATATCATGGATAAAATAAAACTCCAATTATTTGGAGTAATTTTCACTATCATCTTTTTCATGGCTTTTAATATATGATTGGATGGAGATAATATCATTTAATGAGTTTTTATTAAATAACATATCTACATTTATACTTTTATTATTCAATGGTTCGACATTAACAAAATAAACAATCCCAATTCCTGCATTTTGTTTTCTACATATTTTAAAAGCTAAATTAATTTCATTAATCTTTGATTCTAAGAATAAATAATCTTCGTATTCATCTTTAAAAAACAAGTTCCTTTCTTTAGCAATTCTAGCTAATTCATTATAGAAGAAACCTAATCTTTCTAATTGCTTTTTATCATATTTATTAATGTTTTTTAAGAGTTTGGAATCGGCTGAAACAAAAGGATTATTAAACCACGCGAATCTTCTAAACCATTCAATATAATTTAACATACTAAATGGTTCATTTTCAGCCATAGACTCTTTGTTGTTACTTTTAAATTTACTTATGTCAACAATATCTCTCATAATAACACCTCTATTGGTATTATATCAAAATGGTAATAATATGTAAATTTATTCTCCAAAGAGTAATGTAAAGAAAGACATCGTTCCTTCAATACCACCTTTTACCCATTTTTTAATAGTATTAGACATTTTTATTCCTATCTTTGTAGCTTTATTATTATAATCTGTTTTAACTGTTTCCATATAGTTTTCTATCTTTATATCTTTACCTTCTTTTACATCTTTTTCAAACTGTTCAATTTTTTCTTTGGTAAGTTCTGTCTTTTTATATTGTTCAAATTCATAATAACCTGTAGCTTGAGAAATATAAAGTGTAATAAAGATTGCAAAAAGAATTGCTAGTGTTATCCAAAACGCTCTCATAAATCACCTTTAATATATTCATAAAGTATATCAGCTAAGGCATTAACAGTATTCATTACCTCTTCAAAATTGTTTTGATAACCACCAATTTCAATTAACATTGAATTAGGTGATATATCTTGATTGTAAACCCCATTTACACCAGCACCTTGTTTTTTTAATACTCCCCTATTAAGACTTGGATATTTATTATTAATTCTCTTACTAAGATCATTAGCTAAAGCTAAATTTTGTTCATAATTAGAATTTTCCTCTCCCACTACAAATAATGTTTTAGCATAGTCTTTTCCCTTTATTTTGATTGTTCCCGCTTCCTTTTTTATTGAATCACGATGAATATCAATGAAATATTTTAGACTACTATATTGATTCTTAGCATCTAAAACAAATATTCTAGAAGCTTTATAGGAATCAGCATGCCCCCAGTTATTTATTCTAATAAACTCTGCTAAATTGAATTCATTAACAATGGTTTTAATTCCTAAATCATTTAGTTTTTCTTTTAACATATAAGAAGCCATCATTACATTAGGAGTTATATTGTAAATTTCTAGATTTTTATTGTCATAGTTTTCCAGTTGATGAGAATTATATATGTAAACGATAGGATTTGTTACAGTTGTGGGATTTGGGTCTTTTATGTAATCAGTTATTTTTTCTTGTTTATCAAAATCATATTCATCTAGATGTCCTTCTTTAGAGGCTGTAACTGGCGAAGTATTGTCTGATGAATTATTAAAGCCTAATATACTGCTAGGTTTTGATATGTCTATATTTGTTAACAATGAAATAGCATTATTTAATATTTTTTTTGGTTTGTATGCTGAAACAAAGTGATTATTTGTACCAGATAATATCATTTTTAAATATATTTCATTATCGTTAGAAGCTTTCCTACTTAATAGAAAACTATAGGTTGTATCAAAAGCTAAATACATTATTCCAAGGAAAAGTAAATATCTAAATTTAAATAAATGACGTCTTGGCTTCTTTGCTTTAAAGGTTTTGCTCATAAGCGATATCTCCCCTCTATAACTTATGATTATTATAAGGAGTTATGAAAGATTATTTTGTCGATGAAGTGCATTATTTATGCCACCTGCTACAACATCACTTAATTTGTCAACAATAAAGTCTATTTCCTTTGGGGTAACCATCAAATTATAACCTATTGGGGATAATACTTCATATATTAATTGTCTCATTTCATCATCACCAAGCGTTCCAATGATACCCATGAGATTTTGTTTGTCATCTTGGGTTAATTCTTTATCTTCTTTGGTATAATCTACTTTACTTGGTAACATTAATTTATAACGTGGTAATTTCATGTTTTCTTTGTTAAAAGCCATTTGTTTTTGCATAAAATTAATTGTATCACTAACAATCGTTACAGCATCAACAACTGTAGGAATACCTATAGCGATAACAGGAATATTTAATATTTCCCTACTTATTTCTTTTCTAGCATTACCAACCCCACTACCTGGATGGATTCCAGTATCAGTCATTTGAATAGTTTTATTTATTCTTGATAGCGAAGAAGATGCTAAAGCATCGATAACAATAATAAAATCAGGTTTTGCTCTATTTACAATACCAAAGATTATTTCACTGGTTTCAATCCCTGTTTGACCCATAACGCCTGGTGATATAGAACTAACGCTACGGTATCCTTCACTAACACCCCCAAGATCAAATAAATGCTTAGTTACAATTATATTATCAACGACTAAAGGTCCTAGAGAATCCGGGGTTGATTTATCATTTCCAAGACCAACTATTAAACAATTACCATCCTCATTTATTTTTAAATATTTTAATAAATTTCTTAATTCTTCACTAAATGCTTTTTTTACATCTTCTTTTCTATCTGTGTCAGTTATATCATCAAATTCAATCGTTATATAGCGTCCTTGCTTTTTATTAATCAATTTAATAGCATCTTCTAAAACATCAACAATCGTTATTTTTATATTGTTGATTGTTCTTTCTTTCGTCACAATACTATTAGATACATCAATCCCCTGCATAGCATCTATCGCTAAGTCAGTACGGACTTGATATTTACTTAGATCAATTTTTTTCATATGAACACTCCTTATTTTATTGTGAGAAATATAAAATTATAATATACAAACTTTACTTATGTTATTGCTTTTTATACTTATCTTTGTTAAAATACTTATGAATTAGATATTGGAGGTGAAATAATGCCAAATATTAAGAGTGCTACAAAGCGTGTTGAAACTAGTGCTAAAAGACGAAATGATAACATTAAAGTTAAAGGTGCTATGAAAACAGCTATGAAAAAAGTTGCAAAATCAAATGATGCAACTGATTTAAAAGATTCTATTAAGAAAATTGATAAAGCTTTGAAAAAAGGGATTATTAAGAAGAATACAGCAGCTCGTAAAAAGTCAAAATTAACTAAGAAAGTAAATAATGCAAAGTAATTATGAAGTACTTTGCTTTTTCTTTTAAAAACCCCTTCTTTGTGTTAAACTAATATTGGTGATAAAATGATAAAAAGGTTGATATGCCTCATAATAATATTCATGGGCTTATATTTTATATATGATCATGACTATTTTGAATCACAACAATTTGTTAGAGATATAAAAAGAGAAATTAATATTCCTGGTGAAAATGAATATATTAAGCACAATCTTAATGTAAGTTTTGTTAAGATGACTAATGACTATTTTCCAAATAATAAACAGGAAGTTTTAAATATCTATTATACTGCTCTTAATTCGGGATGGAATGAGTTTACTTTTTATTGTAATTATGATGAATGCATTTCAGATGTAAATGATTTATCAACTGATACATTATTATTATCAAACCTAAATAGTTTTGTAAAACCATATAATCAATATAGTACTATTAGTACATATACAACACCTTTGTTTAACGCTAAAGTGAGTATTAAAATATCAAGAACATATGATAAGGAAAAAATAGTAGCCATAAATAATAAAATAAATGAAATATCTAATGAATTAAAATTAATAAATTATAATGATGAAGATAAAATAAAATTGGTCCATGATTATATCATTAATCATACTAAGTATGATGGTCTTAAAGTCGATGATATAAATGATGATACTTATAATTCAGAAACGGCATATGGGCCATTGTATGAAGGATATGCTGTATGTAGTGGTTATGCTGATTTAATGGCTTTATTTCTTGATAAAATGGGTATTAAAAACATGAGAATTGCAACAGCTACTCATGTTTGGAATTTAGTTTATTTAGATGGTAAATGGTTTCATTTAGACTTAACTTGGGATGATCCATATTCTACTAATGGAGATAATGTTATAACTCATAATTTTTTTCTTATTGATTACACGCAACTAAAGCAGTGGAACACAAGTGAACATAACTTTGATGAAAATATATATAAAGAGGCAACTAATAACAAAAGTGAGAATTCTTAATTCTCACTTTTTATATAACTAATAACTTCTTTTACAGTATTATCAAAATCATTAAAATCTACATTAAACCATTTAACATCCATTTGGTTATTAAACCACGTGTATTGGCGTTTAGCATAGCGTCTAGAATTCTTTTTTATTAAATCAATTGTTTCGTCTAAGGTTATGTCATCATCAAAATATTTGTACAATTCTTTATAACCAATTCCAGTCATAATAGCTTTACTTTTTATTCCCCTGTTATATAAAGCTTTTACCTCATCAATTAACCCATCTTTAATCATCTTGTCTACTCTATTATTTATAATGTTATATAATGTCTCTCTATCGGTTGTAAGTCCAATAAAAATAGCATCATATAGTAAATTGTTGCCTTTTTTTTCAGTAAGGGATGTTTTATTCATAAGGATATTTAAACGACGTTCTAATCTTTGACGATTATTAACATGGATATCAACATTGGGATCATGTTTTTTTATTTCTTCATACAACTCTTTATTAGACAGATGTGATAAATCATATTTTATTTCATTATTATAAAAGGAATAATCAAACAACAAAGCTTTTATATAAAGACCTGTACCACCTACAATAATAGGTGTTATACCTGAACTAATTTTTGATAATACTTCTCGCCCATCTTTTTGGTAATCGTATACAGAATAATCATCATTCACTCCTTTAATATCAAGCAAATAATGAGGAATTCCCACCTTTTCAGCCTCTGAAATTTTAGCTGTACCAATATCTAACCCTTTATATATTTGCATACTATCAGCATTAATAATTTCACCGTTTAAGAGTTTAGCAAGTTTGATACTTAACTTTGTTTTACCAACACCAGTTGGACCAACAATTACAATTATCTTTTTCATATACATCACCTAATCAAATTATAAAAGCAAAGATGTAAATAGTCAAATAAAATAAAAGTAATGTTTTTACATTACTTTTATTAGATCCGATAAATCTTCACCCAAATATTGATCAATTTGAACCTTTTCTTTTAATATTTGATGAATTCTACCAGGTCTTAATGGTGCATTCTCTAATTGATTTTGTTGATATAATGCTAATTCATATTGCATTAGTTGTATTTTACATAAGCTAGTTACTACATTTCGAAGTTGTTTCAATTCATTTACTGTTCCATTTAACTTTAAACCAAGTGCAGTCATATCAGATGAATGACTGTTTAAGTTACTAATTAAATCAGCAGTATCAGAAGATGCCCTATTTAGCGCACATGTTAAAGCATAAGCTTCATAACTAGAAAGCCCCTCAGACATATATTTCCCTCCCTTAACCAGAGTAGACCTATATTACTCTCCTTTTTAGAATTTGTCAACGGAAACACAAAAAAACCTAGTTTTACCTAGGATAATGTTGCTTTTTAGTTCTAACATTACTATTTTCTACTGATTTCATATTATTTAATATGTTATATATAAATAATTCTGGTAATTGTGATACGGTACTCAAATTTATAATTTGTTCACTTGTTAAACTATACCCTTCAAACAGGATTTTAACATTATCAGGTATTGTATTAAATGTACTTGCAATAAATTTCTTAATTTTTGTTGTTCTTGATTTTTCAATATGTAAACGATTATAAGGTTCTAGCAGTTGATGCAATTCATCAAATGATAATTGTGAAAGTTTTATAAGACAATATAGTTGAGAATCATTAAAAGATATTGTTTTAAACATTCTCAAAACATCTAAAGGTAATAATTTATATAATTTTTTGTATCAATACCAAAATATGGGTCACCAGTAAAAATAAAATCGTTTAATGCATTATTCATAATTTCACTCCTCTTCTATATTAATTCATAGCTCTTTTAAATAATTTTTCTAATTCATAGTTTGAATAAAAGATTACGGTTGGTCTTCCATGTGGACAAGTATATGGATTTATACATTTTCTTAAATCATTAATTAAGGTTTCCATTTCTGCAAGACTAATATTTTCATTAGCTTTAATAGCTAGTTTGCAACTCATTGTAATTGCTATTGACTCATTAAACTTTTCAATTGAAAAATTCTTTTCTTTCATAATTAAAAGTTCACATATTTTTCTAATAGCATCACTTTCATAACCTTGTGGTAACCAAGTAGGATGAGATCTAAATAAGAATGTATTTTTTCCTATTTCTTCAACATCAAAATTCATATTATGAAGTACATCTATATTTTGTTTTACAATTATGAACTCATTATATGGTAATTCAATTGTAATTGGTAACAGCATTGAAATTGAATCTTGTTTAGGATTACCTAAATGTTCTAAATAATGCTCATAATTAATTCTTTCTTTAGCGGCATGTTGATCGATCATATACATTCCAAGTTCGTTTTGACATATGATATATGTTCCTTTTACTAAACCGACAGGATACATTTCAGGTATTTTATCTTCATTTTGGATTTTATATGGCTCCCCATCTTCTTCGACCGTAAAAACAAAATTATCTTGATCATTATTTATCTTTGGTTCAATAATTGTTTTTTTTAATTCATCATCTTCCCTTGATAAATTTAAAGTTTGTTCTTGAAATAATATTGCAGGTTCTTCTTTTGTTTCAATCTTTGGAATCAATCTTATAGTATTTAATTTATTTTTTATTTCTGCTTGAATTAGTTCTTTTAACTCTTCAAATTTACTAAATTTAATATCCATCTTCGTAGGATGAATATTTACATCGATAAGTGTTGGATCAGCATTAATATTAAGGACAACAATGGGATATTTATCTTCTGGCTTATATGTATGATATGCATCATTTATCACTCTATTAAGTTCAGTATTTCTAACAAATCTACCATTTACTAATGTAATTAAATGATTGCGATTAGATTTAGTAACTTCTGGCATAGAAATATAACCACTTATTCCATAATCATCATTTGAAGCATTTATTTCAATCATTTTTTTAGTTACATCTACACCATATATTGATTTAATAACTTTTAATTGATTACCATTACCATCTGTTTCAAATATTATTTTATTATCACTGATTAAAGTAAATGAAATATTAGGGTGTGAAAGCGCTATTTTATGGACATAATCAGTAATGCTTGCTAACTCAGCATATAAGCTCCCTAAGTGTTTTAATCTAGCTGGTGTGTTATAAAATAGATTACTTACCGTAACAATAGTACCTACCCTAGCATCTCCTGCTTCCACTTTAATCATATTACCACCTTTTAAGTGAATAACCGTCCCTACTGAACCCGTACTTGTCTTTAAAACAATTTCACTTACAGACGCAATAGAAGGTAGAGCTTCACCTCTAAAGCCAAGTGATGATATATGGAATAAATCATCATCTTTTATAAGTTTACTTGTAGCATGTGGCATAAAAGCTAGTTTAGCGTCTTCCTTATCCATTCCACTACCATCATCCGTTACTTTCATTTCACGAATACCCGCTTCTAAAACTTCTATTTTAATGTTTTTGCTACCAGCATCAATGCTATTTTCAACTAGCTCTTTAATTACTGATACACATTTTTCAACAACTTCACCAGCTGCTATTTTATTAGCAAGATTCTCACTCATCATCTTTATCTTATTCATAAATACCACCTTTATAAATTATAACATAATTCCAAACAATAAAAGTAATGATTGATTACTTTTATATATGTTTTTGATAACTATATTGTTCGATCATGGATTCAATTGTATCAAGTATAAATGGATATTTTAATAAATAAAATTTATTAGTTAATGTCAATCCTTATATTATAAAGTAAAAGACTGTTATGTGTGGTCTACCTGTATTCTATTCATATATTTTATTTTGCATATTATTTTTCTATATTTTAATTATATCTATATATGGTTTTGAATAATAGACTAAAATTTTGTCATATGTCGTGGGGTACAAACTTTTGACATAACCCGCAGTCAATTCAGGTTTGAATCTAAAAGCCACCAGTTCTGGAACACCTTCAGTTTTGATGAATTGTAAGCTATCTTGAGATTTATCAAATGCTACATAACTTGCATTTTTTAATATTTCTTTTATTTTGTTCTCAACTTCATCCTCTGATATATTTTTATAATGCCCCTCATCCACAATATGTTTTACTATTTTCTTTATGTTAAAAATTATCAATCTTTTGGGGTAATTATTTAATTTAAGTCTTTTTAATGTTTCATCTGATATTTCACCTAAATCAACTGTTTTGTTTTTAGTGTAGTTACTCATAGTAAATTCCATCCCTATAAAAATAAGCCTTAAGCCAATAAATTGACCTAAGGCCTTATCTTTTTGAATAAATTGGCAGGCTTGGTCGCTCCTGCATCTCTTTTAACTGCCCATTTCTGGGGTGATAGCTCCAGCTTCTATCCTCAATTTACTCATTAATAATTTATCATCTTGTATATAAAAACATTGATGATTTTTGGCATTAGATTGCTCAAATACCAACTATAAGATATCACATTTATGATCATAAATCAACATTTTTTGTCAAAATTTGTCATTTCCATACGAACGCAAACGAAGTTATAGATGTTTACAGCAATTTATGGGATAAACATCAACATAACTAAACATGACATCTCAAATTGATTTTTCATGTGCCCTACGAATATAAATAATCAGTAATCTTTAAAACTGATTGATGATTACCAATACATAATACAAAATTAAAAAACCTTATTTAATAAGGTTAATTTCATAATGGCGGAGCAGGAGAGATTTGAACTCTCGCACCAGTTTCCCGGTCTACACCCTTAGCAGGGGCGCCTCTTCAGCCTCTTGAGTACTACTCCATCTGATATGACACCTACACCAATTGTAAGCACGTCATTATTTTATCATAAGCTATCAATAAAAGGCAAGCACAAGTTGTTATTTTATTATATAATTAAGATGGTGATTAAATGAAAACAATTAAAGAGCCAGTTACAAATGAGTTAATTATTAAAAATTCTAAATTTATTACAATTATTAAACCATTAAATAAGATTGAAGATTTTGATGACATGATGAATAATATAAAACGCATATATAAAAATGCTACTCATTATTGTTATGCTTATATAATTAATGATGTAAAGAGATCTAATGATGATGGGGAGCCTACTGGTACGGCTGGGGATCCTATTTTAAATGTCCTTTTGAAAAACAAACTTACTAATATTTTTTGTATTGTTATTAGATATTTTGGAGGCATTAAATTAGGTGCTGGTGGGTTAATTAGAGCTTATGGAAAAAGTGTTACCGAAGCCTTAAAAATAGCTGATATAAAAGATATTTGTGAATGTCATTTATTAACAATTGAATTTACATATGAAAACCTTAAAATAATTAATTCATTAATGAAAAATTTAGATATTATAAATAAAGATTTTGATAAAAAAATTACTTATTCGATCATTATTAAAAAGAATTATGATGAAATTATAAAACATTTAGAAGCACTAAAGATTGATATTGTTGAAATAAAAAAAATTACTATTTAACAAAATAGTATTTTTTAACGTTTTATAGTATTTGCTTTAGCAAGATTAGAATGTCCCTTTTTTAACAATGGTTTATCTATTTCAAACTCCCTAAGAGCCTCGCAAACATATAATTTATTAGGTGCATCTGACAGAATTGAAAGTAACATTTCCTTTGAGTGTTTGCTTATATCTAAATAGTTCATTAACTCTTTATATTGAGAAAATGATTTTACTTCATATACAGGGAAAAAAGGAAAATAACAATATAAAGCTAAAAGGGAAAAAGTGAACTTATCATTATCAATCAATGAGCATTTATTATGATGAATTCTTTCATATAGTTTTGATACTCTTGGAATTGTATCAAAACCATAGGGACCAACTGCAAAATTATCTGTATCAACAAATTTAAGGTTATCCTCTTTGTTAATTAAAATATGATTACCTTTTATATCACCAAGTATTATCCCTATGCCGTGAGCTCTTTTAATTGCTTCTTCAGCCTTTTTGAAATATCCATATTTTATATCTATAGCTGTTATATATATTAAATCTAAAAATGATTTTAAAGCTTCCCTAGTTTCAATAAAATTCATAGTATAAGCACTTTTCTCACCATCCATGAAGAAAACAAAATCACAAGGAAATTCAAAGGCTTCATCTTTTTCTGTCATTAGTAATTCAACTTTTTTGAATTTATTAGGGATAACATCCTTTTCTGAACGTTCAAATGTTTTAAAGACAAGTTTATCATTATATTGATAAACTATTCCCTCATCACCTTCCCCAATTTGTGGATATTTAACATGTAAATCTTTCTTATTAATTATTAATGTGCCTGGAAATCCGTTTTTAATATATACATATTCTATATACTCTCTAATTGCTTTTTTCATACATAACCCCCATGTGCGATGTATTATAACACAAATATATATATAAATAAATCTAATTAAAAAACTACTTATAAAAGTAGTTAATTTCAATATTGGTGACCCGTACGAGATTCGGACTCGTGAATGCATGCGTGAAAGGCATGTGTGTTAAGCCGCTTCACCAACGGGCCAAAAAAAATGGCGCCCCAACTAGGACTTGAACCTAGGACCCTTTGATTAACAGTCAAATGCTCTAACCACTGAGCTATTGAGGCAATTATAATGGTGGGCTTGAATGGACTTGAACCATCGACCTCACGCTTATCAGGCGTGTGCTCTAACCAGCTGAGCTACAAGCCCTTTTGGGATTTGTTCTTAAAAGGGACTATTTAATTTTATCTTAGTTTTTAAAAAAAAGCAACTAAAAATTGCTTTTTTATTTAAATTAAACTCTTTCTTTTAAAAACTTTTACATTTTCATTTAATACAATATCAATTATAGCTGGTTTACTGATTTTTATCCATCCTAAACCAGGAATAACAACATCTTCTTCCTCATTGGTTTCAAATCTTATTTTTTTAGGTTTCATCATTAAATAATTAATATTAGTTTTTTTATTAAGTATATCTAATTCATTTGAAATATAAAAAACAAAACTATTACTTTCTCCCTCAATATAATCTAATTGTAATATATCTTTAACTAATA
>CAZQOT010000024.1:0-13204 GCA_964595115.1 uncultured Muribaculaceae bacterium
ATTATCTGAATTATTGTTTAATGCATGAAAAGAACTACTGGAAAATATTTAGATTTGTGTTAGAATAGATATAGTTTTGCATGAGGTGATAAAAATGATTACAGTAAGTAATGTGAGTTTAAATTTCTCTGATAAGAAATTGTTCGAAGATATAAATGTTAAATTTTTACCAGGTAACTGTTATGGGGTTATAGGGGCTAATGGATCAGGTAAATCAACTTTCTTAAAAATATTATCTGGGGAGATTGATTCTAATAAGGGAGAAGTGTATATTGAACCAGGCCAAAGAATGGCTGTTTTAAAACAAAATCATTATGTGTTTGATGATTATAGTGTTCTTGATACGGTTATCATGGGTCATAAGAGATTATATGATGTGATGAAAGCTAAAGATGATTTATATAGTAAATCTGAGTTTACTGATGAAGATGGTGTTTTAGCAGGTGAATTGGAAGCTGAATTTGCTGAATTAAATGGTTGGGATGCTGAATATAATGCTAACAAACTATTAAGTAATCTTGGTTTGAATAAAGAACTATATGATAAAAAAATGAGAGAACTAGCAGGTAAAGATAAAGTAAAAGTATTACTAGCACAAGCTTTATTTGGTGATCCAGATATTTTATTAATGGATGAACCAACTAATGATTTAGATTTTAAAGCTATTAAATGGCTTGAAGAGTTTTTAATTGATTATGACAAGACAGTTATTGTTGTTTCACATGATAGACATTTCTTAAATAAAGTATGTACTCATATGTTAGATATTGATTTTAATACTGCTAAATTATATCCTGGTAATTATGATTTTTGGTATCAATCAAGCCAATTAGCATTACAACTTGCCAAAGAATCAAATAAGAAAAAAGAACAAAAAATCAAAGAATTAGAAGAATTTATTGCAAGATTTAGTGCCAATGCTTCAAAATCTAGACAAGCTACTTCTAGAAAGAAAAGTTTAGAAAAAATTGAGCTTGAGGAAATAAAACCATCTAGTCGTAAATATCCATATATTGGCTTTATTTTAAATAGGGAATTAGGCAAAGATGTTTTAACTGTTCAAGGCCTTTCAAAAACGATTGATGGTAAAAAGATTCTTGATAACGTAAATTTTACTCTAAATAGAGGCGATAAAGCTGTTTTGCTAGGTAGGGATGATGTTGCTAAAACTACGTTATTAAAAATATTGGCAGGGGAATTAGAACCAGATACTGGCACTATTAAATGGGGGCAAACTGTTGAATCTGATTATTTTCCCATTGATAATTCAAAATATTTCGAAAACAAAAAATTAAATTTAATAGAGTGGCTTGCTCAATACTCTAAGGATACATCTGAAAGTTTTTTAAGAGGTTTTTTAGGCAGGATGTTGTTTGCAGGGGAACAACCACTTAAATCAGTGAGTGTTTTATCCGGTGGAGAAAAGGTTAGATGCATGTTTTCTAAATTAATGCTTAGTGGCGCTAATTTATTATTATTAGATCAGCCAACTAATCATCTTGATCTTGAATCTATTCAAGCCGTAAACGATGGATTAGTAGCGTATAAAGGATGCTTGATATTTACATCTCATGATCATAGTTTTATTGAAACAATTGCTAATAAGATTATTGAAATAGGAGGTAAAGGTTCATTTGTAGTTGAAACCACTTTAGAAGAATACTTAAATGATGAAAAAATTCAAAGTAAAGTTGAAAAATTACATAATTAATTAAGTATAAGTACTTAATTTTTTATCTATAGGCAATATTACCATGTGATATCTGTTCAAATTCATATAATGTGTTAGAGATGATAAATGTGGAAACAATCGTTGATATTATTACAAGTATACCGCCTAAAGCTGTGCCACTAATTGCAGTTTTATTTGCATATCTTTTAGCTGACGAATTGGACCCCGACAAAAAAGAAATTTTGGCAAGTTTTTTATTTGTTATGGCAAGTATTATTAATTCACTTGCTATAAATGAAGGATTCGCTCGTAATTTTTTAGAGGGGCAAACACAAACACTTCAGCAAATGAGGCAAGAGTTAGATGAATTGAAAAAACAATTACATAATTAAATAAAGTGACTGATTGAAGTTCTTTTAATCGTTGACTTGCAGCATATATTGTATTAATATTATATAGAAACGTAGGAGGACACCATGAATGAGGAAATAATTAAACAAATAAGTACTGAGTTAAATGTGAAGACATCTCAAGTAGAGAATACTTTAAAACTTTTAAGTGATGGAAATACCATCCCTTTTATTGCACGTTATCGTAAAGAAGCAACTGGTAATTTAGATGAAGAACAAATAAGGAAGATTAATGAAGTGTATGAGTATCAAGTTAATCTATTGAAAAGAAAAGAAGATGTAATAAGGCTTATTGATGAGAAAGGTCTTATGAACGATGAATTGAAGCAAAAGATTATGGAAGCCTCTAAATTAGTAGAAGTTGAAGATATATATCGTCCATTTAAAGAAAAGAAAAAAACAAAGGCAACGGACGCTATTAACAATGGGCTAGAACCATTAGCTAAATTAATAATTTCTTTTCCAGATAAGATTGATGTTAGTAAATTCATTAATGATAAAGTAAAAAGTGAAAGTGATGCCATTGAAGGAGCTAAATACATCATTGCAGAATGGATTAGTGATGACGCCTTATATCGTAAATGGATAAGAAGTTATTATTATAGAACTGGTATCATCGTCACAAAATTAAAAAAGAATGCAAGTGACGAACTAAAAGTATATGAAATGTATTACAATTATAGTGAGCCAGTTAAGATGATAAAACCTCATCGTATTTTAGCTATCAATCGTGGGGAAAAGGAAAATATACTTAGTGTTAGTATTGATGTTAACGAAAGCGACATATTGTCATATATAGAATCTAAAACTGTAAAGAATAAAGAAAGTGTTAGTTATAAATATATAATGGAAGCAATAGCAGATAGTTATAAAAGACTAATTGCACCTAGTATTGAAAGAGAAGTAAGAAGTGAATTAACAGATGAGGCGGCTGATGTAGCTATAGATGTATTTGCAAAAAATTTAGAAAAACTATTACTTCAACCACCAATGAAAGATAAAGTTGTTTTAGGTTTTGATCCTGCTTATAGAACAGGATGTAAATTAGCGGTTGTTGATTGTACTGGTAAAAATTTAAATATCAGTGTCATATATCCGCATGAACCTAAAAATGAATATAACAAAAGCAAACAGCATGTTCTTGATTTGATAGATAAATTTAATATAGATATCATCGCTATCGGAAATGGAACAGCTTCTCGTGAAAGTGAGGCTTTTATTGCAGATATAATAAAAGAAGCGAAAAGGGAAGTTGAATTTATTATTGTGAGTGAGGCAGGAGCTTCTGTTTATTCAGCTAGCCCACTTGCAATTTCAGAATTTCCTGAATTACATGTTGAAGAACGTAGCGCAATAAGTATTGCAAGGCGTTTACAAGACCCTCTTAGTGAACTTGTAAAAATTGATTCTAAAAGCATAGGCGTAGGTCAATATCAACATGATGTACCACAAAACAAATTAAATACTTCCCTTGATTTTGTGGTTAGTAAAGCTGTTAATCAAGTTGGGGTTAATATAAATACCGCTAGTTCATCACTTTTACAATACGTATCTGGTTTATCAAAGAAAATAATTAATAACATTATTGAATATCGAGATAAGAATGGAAAAATAAAATCACGTGAGGAAGTAAGGAAAAGTAAAATTATGACTCCTAAGGCATATGAACAATCAATAGGATTCATTAGAATTGTAGATGGACCTAATCCTTTTGATAAAACAAGTATTCACCCAGAAAGTTATGGGATAGCTGAAAAGCTATTAAAAGAACTTAATTTAAAAATAGAAGATTTAGGGACTTCTATCATATCTGAAAAATTAGATAATATTAATGTTGAAGAATATTCAAAAATCTTAAACACAGATGTCTATACGTTAGAGGATATAATAAAATCATTGAAGCAACCAAACCGTGATCCTCGTGATGACTTTGATAGGCCATTACTTAGAAGTGATATTTTAAAGATTGAAGATTTAAGAAAAGGAATGAAACTTCAAGGAACAGTAAGAAATGTTGTTGATTTTGGAGCATTTATTGATATAGGATTAAAAAGTGATGGCTTAGCTCATATATCAAAACTTACAGATAAATATATAAAACATCCACTTGAAGTAGTGAATGTCGGAGATATAGTTGATTGCTATGTTGAAGATATATTCCTTGATAAAAAGAAAGTAAGTTTATCTTTGATAGAAATTAAGTGATAATAAATAGGGCACGGGACTGCAACTCCCTGATCGTAAGTTCAAATCTTATTGGCCCTTTCAAAAATACACACGAACCAATATGGTTCTTTTTCTTTAAATTTAGATATATCTTCGTATGACGGGTCACACAAGCTCAACGTAAACGAATAGTTATTATAGCAATTCTTATTAAATCTATATTAATTGAAACTGTTATTTGTATGGAAAAAACAGTAAAATGATGGTAAAATAATACTAGGTGATTAAAATGAGGAAAACAAGATCTAGGTTTGCACCATCTCCAACAGGATTTATGCATATTGGTAATTTGAGAAGTGCCATTTTTGAATATTTAATTGCAAAGCATGACAATGGAGATTTTATTCTTCGTATTGAAGATACTGATCAAACAAGAAAAGTAGAAGGCGCAATTGAATTTATATATGAAACTTGTAAATTATGTGGGATAGAATTTGATGAAGGGCCAAATAATCCGGGTAAACACGGGCCTTATATTCAAAGTCAAAGATTAGACATATATAATAAATATGCTCATGAATTAGTAGAGAGAGGTGGAGCATATTATTGCTTTTGCCAAGAAGAACGATTAGAAGAATTGAGAAAAACGGCTGAGCTTGAAAAAAGAGCCTTTCAATATGACGGCTATTGTAAGCATTTAACAAAAGAACAAATAGAAGAAAAGAGTAACAATGGTGAAAAATACGTTATTAGACAAAAAATGCCTAAAGAAGGTGTAAGTTCATATCACGATGTAGTTTTTGGTGATATCTTTGTGGAAAATAAAATATTAGAAGATCAAATTCTATTAAAATCAGATGGTTATCCAACATATAATTTTGCTAATGTAATTGACGATCATTTAATGGAAATTACTCATGTTGCAAGAGGCAATGAGTATTTGATGTCTACACCTAAATATAATTTACTTTATGATGCTTTTGGCTTTGAAAAACCAACATACATTCACTTACCAATGGTTTTGGGTGAAGATGGTCAAAAACTAAGTAAGAGAAATGGTGATGCTTCATTCATGGATTTATATCATGCTGGGTATTTACCTAAAGCAATTGTTAATTACTTAGTTTTACTTGGATGGAGTTCTCCTGATTCTAGAGAGATATTTACTTTAGAAGAATTGGTTAAAATTTTTGATGTAAATAGAATTAGTAAATCGCCAGCAACATATGATGTAAAAAAATTGAATTGGATT
This sequence comes from uncultured Muribaculaceae bacterium, assembly GCA_964595115.1. Classification (GTDB taxonomy): domain Bacteria; phylum Bacillota_I; class Bacilli_A; order RF39; family UBA660; genus CAZQOT01. The sequence goes on from CAZQOT010000024.1 coordinate 5,501, forward strand.
AATTCACATTATATAAAAGAATTGAATAAAGAAGAGTTGTATGAATTTATATACCCATTCATATCAAAAAATTATAATTTAAGTACAAAGACAAGAGAATGGCTAGATGAATTGCTTGCCTTATTTCAAAACCAATTATCATATGGAGAAGAAATAGTAACATTATCATCTATGTTCTTTAATGACGAATTTGAAATGGATAGTGAAACCTTGGAATTTATGAGAGAAGTTGGAATTAGTAATACAATTAATACTTTCAAAGATGAAATAGATAACATATCTGATTGGACTGTGGAGAGTATTACTAATGCTATAAACAATACTAAAGAAAAAGCTAATGTTAAAGGAAAAATGCTATATATGCCTATTAGAATTAAATTGACTGGTGTCATGCATGGGCCTGAATTACCTAATACAATTCATTTATTAGGTAAAGAAAAAGTAATTGATAGACTATCAAGATAAATAAATGAAATGTATATACTAAAATATAAGGAGGTAAATATGAAGATATATAACACGCTATCCAAAAGTATCGAAGAATTTAAACCACATGATGAGAAAAAAGTAAAAATGTATACTTGCGGTCCTACTGTATATAATTATGCTCATATAGGCAATTTACGTACTTATATTTTTGAAGATATATTAGAGAAAACTTTAAACTATATTGGTTATGATGTTAAAAGGGTTATGAATATAACTGATGTTGGTCATCTTACATCAGACGCTGATATTGGTGAAGATAAAATGTTACAAGGGGCTAAAAGAGAAGGCAAAAGTGTTCTTGAGATAGCAGAGTTCTATACTAAAGGATTTTTTAACGATATTGAAAAATTAAATATAAGAAAACCTAATATCATTGTTAAAGCGTCAGATATGATTGATGAATACATAAAAATTATTTCTAAATTACTAGAAGATGATTATGCATATATTGCAAATGGTAATGTATATTTTGATATTTCAAAGGCTAAAGATTATTACAAATTATCTGGTAAAAATGAAAAAGATTTAATAGTAGCTGTTAGAGATGATGTTGAGGAAGATAAAAATAAACGAAATCCATTTGATTTTGTTTTATGGTTCACATCATCAAAATTTGATAATCAAGCACTAAAGTGGGATTCGCCATGGGGTGTTGGTTATCCAGGATGGCATATCGAATGCTCAGGTATTAGTATGAAACATTTAGGAGAATATTTGGATATTCATTGTGGGGGTGTTGATAATATATTCCCTCATCATACTAACGAAATAGCTCAATCAGAAGCTTATGTTGGCCGCAAATGGTGTAACTATTGGGTGCATGGAGAATTTTTAAATGATGAAACGGGTAAAATGAGCAAATCAAAAGGTGAATTCTTAACCCTTAATCTTTTAGAAAGTAAAGGTTATAAGCCAATTGTCTATCGTTTCTTTTGCTTGGGGTCTCATTATCGTAATCAATTAGTGTTTTCATATGAATCACTAGATACTGCAGCTTCAGCTTATGAAAAATTATTGAGTCGTATAAAAAGCATAAAAAACAGTATTGCTGATGTGTCAAAAGAGTCTTTTTATTCAAGGTTATCATTTCATATAAATGAATCTGATTTAAAAGAAAAATATGCAGATGATTTTAAAGAAGCAATAACTAATGATTTAAACACCTCTAGCGCTCTCACAATTTTATATAATGTTTTAAAAGATGATAAATTATTGAATAATACTAAATTAGAATTAATTAAGGAATTTGATGAAGTTTTATCGCTTGATTTACTAAAAGATGAGACAATAAATATAAGCGACGAATTAAGAAAAAAAATTGAAGAATTAATAAATAAACGTCATATTGCGAAAACTAATAAAGATTATGAGAGGGCAGATCAAATTAGAGATGAATTGGATTCAATGGGAGTTATTTTAAAGGATGGTAGGGAAGGGACGACATATACCATAAAGGAGGTTAAATAATGGATATTTTATTATATATTATACCGTTTGTTTTAGTACTTGGAGCTCAAGCACTAGTAAGTGGGACATATCGTAAATATAGAGTGGTTCTTAATAAGAAGAAATTAACAGGCTTTGATGTAGCTCGCCATATACTAGATAAAAACAATTTAAATGATATCAAAGTTGTTGAGGTAAAGGGAACGATGTCTGATCATTATGATCCAAGGCGTAAGGTGGTTCGGTTATCCAGCGAAGTATATCATGATTCAACAATTGCTTCTTCTGCTATAGCAGCTCATGAATGCGGGCATGTAATGCAACATAATAATAAATATAAACCTATGCTTATAAGAAACACTATTGTTCCAATAGTCAATTTTGCTTCTTATATTGGTTATGTTGTTCTAATAATTGGAATTATTGCATCAATATTTGATTTAGCTATATGGGGCATCGTTTTATTATCTGCAACCTTAGTGTTTCAATTAATAACGTTACCGGTTGAGTTTAATGCTTCTAGTAGAGCTATTATAACATTGGAATCAGAAGGTCTTATTGATAAAAGTGAAAAAAGTTTAGTTAGAGCTATGCTATCTGCTGCAGCTTTCACTTATGTCGCATCATTGTTAGCCAACTTATTAGAGATCTTACGTCTTTTCTTAATGGCAAGCCGTAGTCGTGATTGACAAAATATAATTAAAGTGCTAGAATACACATCACGAAACGGGGGATAATGTGACGAACAACTATATCCAACAATTTATCGAAATTGATAAAAAGAAAATGGAAACATGTATAAATAATGAAGTAAGAAACGATACTGAATTAACATTATGCATTATGTTTGGTGTTGCTGCAATATGCCTATTGATTGGTGTTAATTCATTTATGAATATTTCAGAAGGTTTTAATAATATATTTAAGGAAATAGTAAATTTTATATCAGATATTAGCCATTATTTTCGTCTTGATGAAATGGCAAGACAAATTAGCCAATTGTTCTAACAAAAAAGCATCACTAAAAAGTGGTGTTTTTTTTAATGTTTACATAATAAAATAATAGTATGTAGTATCTTTTTTTGCTAATCAATGTTATAATTTTTATAGTGGAGGTTCTTATGAAAGGTTTGTTCAATAATGAAAAAATTGATACTAAAAAACTGAATGAAGTTATTAGATCAAGTAGTAATATTTTAAAAATACTTTTAATTTTATTAATTATTGTAGGGATATATGCTGTAACATTAATATTTAAAGAATGGAAAATTTTTGGTTTTATTCTTTTATTATTGAGGGTTTTATCTCCTTTCTTTATTGGTATTGTTATTGCATGGTTGTTAGATCCTTGTGTCAAATTTTTACATAATAGAGGTATCAATAGAGTTCTTGGAACAGTATTAGTTTATGTTGTTATGTTAACTGTCCTTTATTTAACCATCACAGGTATTTTTCCATTATTATTAAATCAGGTAAATGAATTTATTGGGACACTTCCAAATATTTTTGACAATGTTACTTTGTGGATAAATTCGTTAGTTGATAAATTTCAAAATATAAGTTTTGTTGATGTAGCGGTAATAAAAACAGATATAATTTCATCAATTAATTCTTTTGTAGCATCTTTAACAACCGATATTCCAAGAATGGTAGTATCATTTATTAGCGGATTATTCTCAACTCTTGGTATTTTTGCTTTAGGTTTAATGATAGGATTTTATTTGTTATTTGATTTTGATAATGCTGGCAAGGCATTACTAACAATATTACCTACAGGCATTAGGAAAGATGTTAGAAGCATTTTATTAGAAATTAATGATTCTTTATTTAATTATATTAAAGGAACATTATTTGTATCTATGATAATTTTTGTGGGTAGTTCATTAATCTTTATGTTTGCGGGTTTAAAAGCACCATTGCTGTTTGGATTGATTTGCGGTATTACTAATGTTATTCCATACATTGGTCCGTACATTGGTGCTATACCAGCTGCTATTGTTGGATTCACTCAAGGAATACCAACAGGACTTATTACTTTAGCAGGTTTAGCTGTTATTCAATTTTGTGAAGGCAATTTCATTCAGCCACTTGTTATGAGCAAAACAATGAAACTTCATCCTGTTACTATTTTAATAGGATTACTTGTTTTTGGTTATTTCTTTGGCATTCTTGGTATGATAATAGCAACACCTTTAGTAGCTGCTATTAAAACTTTAGCAATATTTGTTGAAAACAGATTTAAAATTTTAAAATTTAAAGAAGAATAAAAGGAGAAGCCATATGGATGTAGTTTTTAAAAATCCCAAACTTTATTTCATTAGTGGTAAAGCTAGATCTGGCAAATCAACCGTTAGCCAAATATTAAAAGAAGAATATGAAAAAAAAGGGAAAAAAGCTGTTATATTGTCTTATGCTAGGTACCATAAAGACTATGCCATTTCATTTTTTGGTTGGGATGGTAGGGAGGAAACAAAACCTAGGGAATTGCTACAGCAATTAGGTACAGAGATAATAAGACAAAAATTAAATATGCCTCTCTTTTTTATTAATAGAATGGCAGAAGATATTAAAATATTATCTTATTTCTTCGATGTGATTATCGTTAGTGATGCAAGATTTAGAGATGAGATAGATATGCAAAGAGCCACTTTTAAAAAAATAATAACGATTAGAGTTGAAAGACCTAATTTTGATAATGGTTTGACGGAAGAACAAAAGAAACACTTATCAGAAATAGATTTAGATGATTATGATAAGTTTGATTATTATATAATAAATGATGAAACTGTTAAGGATTTAAGGCCTGAAGTGCAAGCTGTTATTGGCAAGGAGGAAAGTCTTGATGAAAAGAATGACTAGTAGCGAAATAAGAAATATGTTTTTAAAGTTTTTCGAAGAGAAAAACCATTTAATTGTGCCAAGTGCATCCCTAATTCCAGTTAATGATCCAACTTTATTATGGATAAATGCTGGTATCGCACCCTTTAAAAAATATTTTGATGGTAGTGCTGTCCCACAAAATAGGAGGATGACAAGCTGTCAGAAGTGTATGAGAACAACTGATATTGAAAGTGTTGGCGACGATATTCATCAAACCTTTTTTGAAATGCTAGGTAATTTTTCTATTGGGGATTATTTTAAGGAAGATGCTATTAAATTTTCTTATGAATTACTTACGGATGAAAAATATTTAGGCATTGACAAAGAAAAATTATATGTAACAATTTATCCAACCGATGAAGAAAGCTATAAACTATGGGTTGATGTTGGAATTGATGAAAGTCATATTATAAGATTGGAAGATAATTTTTGGGAAATAGGTGAAGGGCCTTGTGGACCTGATAGCGAAATATTCTATGATCGCGGTGAAGAATATGATCCGGACCATAAGGGCATTTCGTTGCTAAGAGATGGAATTGATAATGAACGCTATGTTGAAATTTGGAATAATGTTTTTAGTCAATATAACTCAAAAAAAGGTATGTCAAGAAATGAGTATCCAGAGTTGCCAAGTAAAAACATTGATACGGGAATGGGTTTAGAACGTATAACATGTGTAATGCAAGAAAAAAGAGCAAGCTACGATACTGATTTATTTGCTCCTATTATTGAACAAATAGGAAAAATGGTTGGTAAGAGTTATAACAATTCTAGAGAATTTAGAATTATAGCTGATCATGTTAGGACCCTTACTTTTGCTATATCTGATGGAGCAACATTCTCAAATGAAGGGCGAGGATATGTCTTAAGAAGACTATTACGTAGAGCTGTTCGTTATGGAAAAAAGCTAGGTGTAACTAATTCATTTATGCATTTACTTGTTGATACAGTAGTAGAAACAATGAAAGAACCTTATCCAATGTTGGTTGAGAAATCTTCATCAATTAAAGATTTAATTTTAAAAGAAGAAGAATTGTTTCAAAAAACATTAACGAGTGGCGAAAAACGACTTCAAGAATTGATGGAGAATAGTTCTTCAAAGGAAATATCAGGCGAAGAAGTGTTCAAACTTTATGATACATATGGATTTCCATTTGAGTTAACGCTTGAATATTTAGAAGAAAAGGGATTTACAGTTTCTCAAAGCGAGTATAATAAGTGTATGGAAAAGCAAAAAGAGATGGCTCGTAATGCTAGGAGGAATGAAAACAGTATGAACATTCAAAATGAGAAATTATTAAAATTTGAAGAAGAGAGTGAATTTGTTGGTTACGATACATGTGAAAGTGAATCTAAAATAATTGCTCTGATGAGGGATAATGAATTTGTCGATGAACTTCAAGGAGAAGGATATGTCATTTTAGATAAAACTCCATTTTATGCTGAAATGGGTGGACAAGTTGCTGATACTGGTGTAATTAGTGGTGAAGGATTTGAATTTAATGTTATAGATGTTATAAAAGCTCCTCACAAGCAACATCTTCATTATGGAACAGTAGATAAAATAATTAAAGTAGGAGACATTGTTAGTGCTAAAATAGATGCAAGTAGACGTGAAGATATAATTAAAAATCATAGTGCTACTCATTTATTGCAAGAAGCTTTAAAAGAAGCTTTAAATAGTGAAATTACACAAGCAGGCTCTAAAGTTGATCAAATGGGATTGCGTTTTGATTTCACTTATCAAGGAAAAATAACAGATCAAGAAATGATGCTGGTTGAAAAATTAGTCAATGATAAGATTTCAACAAAAGCTAATACAGAAATTAAAATAACGACATTAGATGAAGCTAAAAAAATGGGCGCAGTAGCTGTTTTTGAGGAAAAATATGAAGATACTGTTAGAGTTGTTACATTATTTGATTCAATTGAATTATGTGGTGGTACTCACGTAAAAAATCTTGGTGATATAAATAAGTTTGCTATTAAATCATTTGAATCAAAAGGCTCAAATGTATATAGAGTAGAAGCTACAACTGATAAATACATTGAAAGTGAATTGTGTTCCGTTATTTCCCCTTATAATGAAGAAATGATGAAACTATTAAATAAAGCAAAACGTATTATAGGAGAAGCAGCTATTGAAGGTATTAGTTTGAATTTTGATGTTCATATCAATAATGATGCCCCTAAATCATATGCTGATATTGTTTATAATCGTTTTGAAGTAGCTAATGTTCGTGAAAAAGTTAAGGAATTAGAAAAAGCATATGGAATGGCAAAAGAACAAAAAGCTTTAGAAGATTTGTCGTCTTTTGATAAAGATATAGTTGAAGGTAATATAAAATACATTGTTACTAAAACAGAAGGTTATGAAGTATCATTCTTAAAACAATTAGTTGATCGTTTATTAGAAAAAATAGGAGAAGGGTTTGTCTTTATTGCTAATATCAATGATGGAAATGTTAATTTTATTGCCAAAGCACATAATTCTCTAGCTGATAAGATAGATTGTGGAGCAATAATTAAAGATGCTTCTACCAAATCATCTGGTAACGGTGGTGGCTCTAAGACTTTTGGCCAAGGTGGTGGAACCGAAGCCTCAAAGGTAGACGAAATTCTAAATGAAATAGAACAAAAAATTTAGCATTATGTTTTTAAAGAAGTTACTCCAATAACTTCTTTTTTGCCGTTTATAATTATTGACCACATGTTAAACAAATGCTATACTTTATATATAATAAAGAGTGGTGTTCATATGAAAAAAGGATTTACTTTGGTTGAATTGTTAGCAGTCATAGTAATATTATCTATTATTTTAGCCATAGCTATCCCAGGCATAGGAGCAATTATAGAAAAATCGAAGGTAAGTAGTTATAATTCACAAAT
>CAZQOT010000025.1:0-3778 GCA_964595115.1 uncultured Muribaculaceae bacterium
GTCCTGGTAGCTCAGCTGGATAGAGCAATGCCCTTCTAAGGCATCGGTCCGGGGTTCGAATCCCTGCCAGGACGCCATATTGATTATAAACCACTAACATGTGGTTTTTTATTTTTAAAAGTTGATAATCCAATATCAACATGTTATAATTTTATAAGAGGAGAATAGATATGAGCCAACCAAAAACAAAACAAATTCTTATTTTATTGATATCTACTTTGATAGTATCATTAATTACTATTTTTATTAATAATACCTATATATCAACTTTTGATTCATGGGTTTATGAAAGCATTGCAAAACATATTAGTTCTAACATGACTGTGGTTATGAAAATTATAACTCATAGTGGGGGAACAATAGCGTTACTAATATTGACTCTTATATTATTTGCATTCAAAGAAACACGCAAGAAATGGGCTTTACCAATATCTTGTAGTCTTGTAATTGCAGCTATCATAAATAATGTCATAAAGATATTAATAGCACGTGAAAGACCAGATATATTTAGAATAATTGAAATGCACGATTATAGTTTTCCAAGTGGGCACTCGATGAATAATATGGCTTACTATAGTATGATGTTGTTACTTACATGGAAATATATTAAGAATATGAAATGGAAATGGTTAATATCAATCATTTGTGTTATTATGCCATTATCAATTGGTTTTAGCAGAATATATTTAGGTGTCCATTATGCAACAGATGTAGTGGCTGGATGGATACTAGGTTTTGCAATATCATATTTTATTTATCAATTGTTTAATAAGGGAAAGCGAGAACTTATATGAACAAATTAATCAATTTTATAAAAGGTATAGCTATAGGTGGAACGATGATGGTTCCTGGGGTAAGTGGTGGCACGATGGCTTTAATTCTTGGAATATACGATGATATAATACATGCTGTTAGTACTTTTTTTAAGGATATCAAGAAAAACACAATATTCTTATTAGTAGTAGGTGCTGGTGGGATAATTGGATTAGTTACAGTGGCATTCTTAGTAAATTATTGTATAGAAGAATTTTATTATCCCTCAATGTTTTTATTTCTTGGTGTAGTCTTTGGAGGATTGCCAGTATTATATAAAAAAGCAGATGTTGGAAAACGTAAAAAAATTGATTGGATGTTTCTAATAATTGGGGCTTTGATAATAGCAGGATTAATTTATTTTGATAGAAATTTTGATGGTTCTTTATTTTCAATGTCTGATTCAATTAATTTAGGTAATATCCTGTTCTTGTTTCTAGCAGGCATAATTATCGCTATAGCGTTAATTCTTCCAGGCATCAGTACATCGTTTCTATTATTGACTTTAGGTTTGTATGAACCGTTAATTGCTGCTGTAAAGGAATTAGATTTAGCGTTCTTAACGCCAATAGCTTTAGGGGCTTTATTTGGAGTTGTAGCTTTAACTAAAATATTAGAATCTCTACTTAATAACAAACCACGGGCAACTTATATGATGATTATAGGTTTTGTAATAGGTTCAGTTATAGAAGTTTTCCCAGGAATTCCATCTGGTTTAAATATTATAGGATCAATAATAACATTTATATTAGGTTACATAGTTATAAAATATGTAAGTGAAAAATATGGAGAATAAATAAAAAAATTGATATAATAATTATAGGAGGATATTTGTTATGAAGTTTTATCGTTGTAATATTTGTGGTAATATTGTTGGGCTTGTTAAAGATGGTGGAGGAACTCTCGTTTGTTGTGGGGAACCTATGGAAGAATTAGCTGCGAAAACAGAGGATGAAGGGAAGGAAAAGCATGTTCCGGTTGTTGAGAGGGAAGGCAACGTGGTTAAGGTCAAGATTGGGAGTATACCCCATCCAATGGAGGAAAAACATTATATTGAGTGGATTGCTATTAAATTTAATAATAAGGTTACAAGAGCTAAATTAAAATATACCGATCAACCAGAGGTGACATTTATAGTTGATGAAGGTGCAGAAGAAATAGAAGTATATGAATATTGTAATATTCATGGTTTGTGGAAAACAACTCATAAATAAAAGATTGATAAATTTTTTGAAGATTACAAGACCATGTGTGAAGAATAAAAACCAATTCCATAATTGGTTTTTTTGTAGGGGAATTATAATGTGAAAATAGAACAATATACATGAGGAGGTGCTAAAGATATTAAGGTTAAATTTGTAAGACAAAACAGTGAAAAAGATTGTGCTGTAGCATGCTTATTGATGCTCATGAGAAGATATGGTGGTAATCATTCAATGGAGCATTTAAGAATGATGATGAAAGTAGATAAAAAAGGAACCAATGCTTATAATTTAATTGAAACGGCAAAGCAAGTTGGATTTGATGCTCATGGTTACAGATGCGAGTCTATAAAAGACATTAAATTTCCATCTATCGCGCATGTTATAATTAATGGTAAATATCAACATTTTGTTGTTATTGATAAGGTTGATTACAATAAAAATAATATTAAAATATTAGATCCAGCAATAGGTATTAAAAAATACTCATTTGAGGAATTTAATAATATCTGGACTCATATAGTCATTTATTTATATCCAGTTAGGAAAATAGATAATACTAAACCAATAAAAAATATATGCCAAACAATAATTCAAATAATTACTCCATATAAAAAAACTTTTATTACTATGTTCGTTCTCTCAGTGATATATACTATTTTAAATATATTAAACACTTTTTATTTTAAAATAACAATTGAAAAAACAACCTTATCTAATAAAATGTATTTTTATTTATTTATCTTCTTTCTATCAATAGCAATTTTTAAATCACTTATTGATTTTGTAAGAAATAAGTTATTAATTAACATAACAAAAAAAGTTGATAAACAACTTATTAATCATACCTTTAATCATCTCTTTTCACTTCCTCTTAAATATTTTAACTCAAGAACAACAGGAGATATAATGTCACGAATAAATGATTTGAGTTATGTAAAGGAACTAATTAGTAAAGCATCGGTAATATTATTAATTGATTTTGTGTTGGTGGTGGGATCAATGATATTTATGTATGTGATTAATACTAATATGTTTCTATTAGCTATATTAATATTCATTATTTACTTTGTAGTGGTTTATTTATTTAATAGTTCTTTGAAATGGAATATAATCAGTAATCAAGAAGCTGAAGCTTCGGTTTCATCATTGATGGTTGAGACTATATCAGGAATTAATACTATAAAAAATATGGGTATTGAAAATCAGATGTATAATAAGGTTGCATTAGAATATGATATTCTAATTAATAGTGTTGATAAATATAACAAAAAATACAATGTATCTAAATTAATTAAAGATTTTATTTCTAATGGAGGAATGCTTCTTATTATATATTTAGGAAGTATCTTAATATCAAAAGGAAATGTTTCTAGTGGGAATTTCATCTTATTTTTCTTTTTCTTTAACTTTTTTATAGAACCAATGAAAAATATTTTTGAAATGGAACCTTTATTAGAAGTTTCGATTAGCGCTTTGTGGCGTACTAGTGAGTTTTATAATGTTATAGTGGAAAACAATAAAGAAGTAGTGCCCACAATAACTGGTGACATCAAAATCAATAATCTCAGTTTTGCATATAACAATTTAGATGAAGTTATTAGCAACATAAATTTAGATATCGATAGTGGGGAAAAAATAATGATTACTGGTTCCTCAGGATGTGGTAAGTCAACGATAGCTAAATTATTAACAGGAGATTTGGATTGTCATGAGAATCAAATAACGATTGATGGAAAGGATATTTGCAATTACAATTCAAG
>CAZQOT010000025.1:3878-13195 GCA_964595115.1 uncultured Muribaculaceae bacterium
AAATGAAAGGAGATGGGAAAGTGATACAATTAGATGATTATGATCTATTAGTTATAAGAGGGGGAAGTATCTCGGGTACGCTTATTAATGCTTTTGCAAGAGGGATTAATACACTTTTAAACTTAGGCAGAGCTCTTGGAAATGCTATTAGAAGAATAAGCTGTAACGCAATATGTAAACTATAATTACATAGATTTTTAAAGGAACTTAAGATATAAGTTCTTTTTTCTTTTAAAATGTCATAAAAAAGTAAATTTACACTTGCACCTAATAAAATCCAATGATATAATTAGTGTAGCGAAAAGAAGGGAGGGATAATGAATGACTCGAGTTTCAGTAAACGGTAGTTTCGATAGTGCTTTAAAAAAATGGAAGCAAAGAGTTGCCAGAAGTGGTGTCCCTTCTGAAGTTAAAAAAAGAGACTTTTACGTTAAACCAGGCATTCGTCGTGCTGAAAAAAAACGTGCCGCTATAAAAAATGCTCATAAGAAGAGCCGTCAAGATTACTAGGAGGTTATCATGAAAAAGCTTAGCGAACTTTTTCCTTGTGATTATGACACATTAATTTATTCGATAGAAGAAGATTCGCGAGTAAGGACTGAAAATTATTTATTTTGTTGTATTAAAGGTACTAAAGTTGATGGTCATGATTATGTTCATGAAGCCATTCAAAATGGCGCAGTAGCGATTCTTTCTGAAAAAGATTTGGATGTTGATGTACCAGTCATAAAAGTATCGAATACAAAAAAAGCAATGTTTGAGGTTCTTTCTCGTTTTTATAATGAAATTGATAACAAAATGAAATTAATTGGAGTTACAGGAACTGATGGAAAAACGACAGTAGCTAGTATAATTTATCAATTGTTAAATCTTTTTGATAAGGCTGGTTACATAGGAACCAATGGCATCGAATGTTATGGATATCGTTCATCCGAATTCCATTTGACAACCCCTCCACCAAAAGCATTATTTAATTCTTTCACTGAATTTTTCAAAAGGGAATGTAATTATGCATCGATGGAGGTATCTTCTGAAGGTCTTCTTGCTAATCGAGTAGATGGTTTATTATTTGATGTAGCAATATTTACTAATTTAACTAAGGATCATATTAATAATCACAAAACATATACTAATTATCGTGAATGCAAAGGCAAGCTTTTTCAAATGATTAAACAAACAGGAATATGTATAATAAATAATGACGATTCGAATGCATCATATTTTAAAAAAGTATCAGTAGGCAAAGTTGTCACATATGGTATTAATAATAAAGCTGATTATATGGCCAGCGATATCGTTGTTTTACCCCAAAAACTATCTTTTAAATTACATACACCAACAGGAGTGTTTTGCATCGATAGTCCTTTATCTGGTAAATACAATGTATACAATCTAATGGCATCTATTATCACATGTTATCATTTTGGTTATGATATGAATGAGATAATTGAAAATATCAAAAAATTAAAGCCAATAAAAGGTAGAGTAGACATTATTGATTATAAAGAATTTAAAGTTATAATTGATTATGCTCATACAGCCAACGCTCTTAAGAATGTTCTTGAATATGCACGTATTCTTGCTAGCAACAATATAATTACTGTAGCTGGCTCTGCCGGTGGAAGAGATAACTTAAAACGCTCTGAAATTGGAAAAATTGTAACCTCCCTATCTAATTATGTTATTTTCACGATGGATGATCCAAGAAATGAAGACCCAAACGATATTATTGATGATATAATCTCAAACCTTGATAGTAGGGTTAGAAATTACGAGCGTGTAATCGATAGACCATTAGCTATTAAAAGAGCTTTAAAGGTAGCTAGAGAAGGGGATGTAGTACTGATTGCAGGTAGAGGGAATGATACTTTCATACCGATTGGCAATCAATTTATTAGATGTAATGATTATGAAGAAGTATATAAAAATATGAAAATGGAGGTGAATGTATAATGATAGAAAGATTAAATAGTGATATGATAGCAGCTATGAAAAATAAAGATAGTGAAACACTTAATGTTATTAGAATGGTAAAGGGGGCTATTCAATTAGAGGAAATAAACAAAAAGAGAAAACTTGAGGAAGAAGAAATTGTTGGAATTATTGTTAAGCAAATAAAACTACGTAAAGAATCAATTTTAGAGTTTGAAAAAGGAAATCGAGATGATTTAATAAACAAAACCCTAAATGAAATATCAATTTTAAATAATTATCTGCCACCTCAATTAAGTGATGAAGAATTATCTGATATTATATCTGATGTAATTACTAGAGTAGATGCTAAGGTGATGAGTGATATGGGAAAAATCATGAGGGAATTAGCACCTTTAGTAAAAGGTAAAGCCGATATGGATAAAGTTAATCAAATAATAAAAGAAAAATTAAGTAATTAATACTTAATTTTTTTTGACCAAACTGTAAACTACACCGTCTTGCAATTCAAATTCATTAGACTCATATAATTCACTAATACTGACTATATTATAACCTAAATTTTTAATTGTTGGTATTAACGATTGACACAATTTAGCTGTTCTTGCAAAGATATCATGCATTAATATTATTTTTCCATCTGCAAGATTAGGAATAATATTATTGATTACTTCTTCATCTGTAATTTTTTGCCAATCATTTGAATCGATTGACCAAAGGGCAAGAGGACTAGCGATATTTTCTTTTACGGTATTATTGATTGCTCCATATGGTGGCCTAAAGAAAATAGGATATACGTCTATTACATTGTATATAGCTTCTTCAGTAGTATTAAATTGATTCATTATTTCTTCTGGTGATAATTTAGTAAAATCACTATGGTTGAAACTATGATTGCCAATTTCATTTCCCGCTTGATAAACTTCTAAAATAATATCGGAGTATTGATTGGTTTTATTTCCTACAACGAAAAAAGTAGCTGTACAATCATTTTCTTTCAATATATTTAATATTTCAAGTGTATATTTGGATGGGCCATCATCAAAACTTAATGCTACCATTTTTGTTGATTGAACTTCCACTATTGTGTTATCTTGATTAGTTGGAGATAGCTCTAATGGTTCTGGTGTAATCTCAATTATTACATCAGGTATTTCCTTCACTGATGTATTTGGAGTAACCTCTATGTTAATATCATCACTGTGTGATGGCTCAATTATCTCAATATCTTCCGATTCTTCTATAGGACTACATAAGGGTGGGATATAATCTTTATCGTTTGCAGATGAACTTGGTTGAGCTGATGGTGTAACGATTTTGTTGGTATTTGATGGGTAAGAGGAACAACCCATTAAAAGCATTATGCTTACAGCTATAACTCCAACAGCAATTTTTCTTTTCTTAAAACAAGGTAAGTGTAGACTAGAGATTTGATTAAATCTTAAACTATCCAATCTGTTAATTTTCATAAAACACCTTCTAACAGGCTATATTATATAACTTAAACTAAAAGATATCAATGTATATCTTTAAAGCATCATAAGTATCAATAATTTCTAATATGATTATATAGGTGATATATATGAAGATGTTTGATAGACTCACTGAATATATCTATGATAAAAAATTATCGATTCATATATATGAAAAGAAAGTAAACATTGTTAATTATAAAGAAATCACTAATTTCAGCACTAATAAAATAACCATAATTTATAATGATGGAACAATTACTGTTAGTGGAAAGAATTTAGTTGTTTCAAAATTACTTGATAATGAACTTTTAATAAGTGGTGAAATAAATCAAATAGAGCTTGGGTGATGATGATGAATCGTCGATTTAATAATTATTTTGAGGATGTTGTAATAATTCATGTTACGGGTAAAAAAATTGACCGCTATTTATCATATTTATATAAGCTAAAGATTGAATTATTAGAGGTAAAATATAATGATAGAGAGAATATTATTATAAAGGTGTTTAATCGTGATATAAAGAAAATTTTAGATATGAAAAATACTTATAATGCAAAAATTGTTGGTTACGGTGGCAAATTAAAATTAAGGGAAGGGATAAAAAAACATCTTTTTTTACTATGTTCAATTTTGATTGGTTATCTTATCCTTTTTTTGTTATCTCATCTTATATTTGATGTCGAAGTGATTCATAGTAACTCTAACATTAGAAAATTAGTCACCTCTGAATTGGAAAAACACAATATCAAGCAATGGCAATTTAAACCCAATTTTAATAAGCTTACTAACATAAAAGAAGAAATATTAAACCTCCATAAAGATCGTTTAGAATGGATTGAAATCGAAAATATAGGTACAAAATATATTATAAAAGTTGAGGAACGAAAAACAACTAAAAACAATAACAATTATACTTATCAAGATATTGTGTCAATTAAGAATGCGATTATTATAAGTATTGAAGCTGCAACAGGTGAAGCTGTAAAACGAAAATATGATTATGTTAAAAAGGGCGATGTCCTCATTAGTGGCAAAATTATGAAAGGCAATGAAGTGTCAAAATTAGTTCAAGCTAATGGTAAAATCTATGGTGAAGTATGGTATAATATAAAAGTAGAATATCCATTGGTTTATCAAACTAAAAGGGAAACAGGAAAACAACATAAATCATACGCCATAATTTTTCTTAATAAAACATTCTCATTGTTTGATAATAATAGATTTAAATCCAAAATATCAGATTATACAAACATCATATCTAATAATTTAATCCCATTTAAAATAGCCAAAGAAACACAAAAAGAAGTGGTTATTGAAGATGAAATATATACTGATGGGGAAGCTTTAATTAGAGCTGAGGAGCAAGCAACCGAAAAGATGAACGATTATTTATCAGAAGATGAATATGTAATAAGTAGTAGAAAATTAAAGTATTACACGGCAGATGATAAAATATATTTAGAGATGTTTTTTAAAGTTTGTGAAAGTATAGGGGAAGCTAGAGCAATAACGGAGTAGAGGTGGTAATATGATAAGAGAAGAATTGGTTGAAATATTAGGTAAAACCTGGCCTATGTTATTTATTTTTGCCATTGTAATTTCATCAATTAGAATTGTATATGTAAAAGTTAATCGTGAAAAATTTGTTTTATATAAGGAATTATTAACCCTTTTATTTATGTTATATATTTTGGTATTATTCTATATTGTAACCTATCAAGATCCTATTAGTAATTCAATAAGTAGTTATAATTTTATTCCATTTAAAGAGATGCTACGTTATCGGATAGGAACAAATTTGTTTTATAAAAACATTATTGGTAATCTTGTTATATTTGTACCTTTTGGCTTGTTTATTCCTTATTATCTAAAAACTAGTAGGTTCAGTATAGTGTTGGGTTTATCATTAATTTCATCTTTAGCGATTGAATTTGCCCAACAACTTATTATTGGTAGAGTATTTGATGTAGATGATATCATATTGAATGTGGTAGGGAGTTTGATTGGTTACATTTTATATGTGATAATAGATGCAATTATGGGGAAATTACCTAAGTTTTTTAAAAAAGATTGGTTTATTAATTCAATCATTATAATACTAATTGTGTTTATTATTCTATATCTTGGAAACATTGATTTAAAAAGTATAAAGGTGCTACCATGAATGAAATAAGTCTTATTAATCAAAGTAATGAAGATATTATAGAATTACCTATTTTAAGAAAACTTATAGATTATGCTTTGAAAGCTGAGAAAGTAGACAAAGTTATCTTTAGTATTGTTTTTATTAATAATGATGAAATGCAGCGATTGAATAAACAATATCGCAATATTGACAAAGTTACTGATGTATTGAGTTTTGCTTTTGAAGATAATAGTGATACAATAAAAATGGATATAAGAATGTTGGGTGATATATATATATCGATAGATAAAGCTCATGAACAAGCCTGTGAGTACGGACATGCATATCTAAGAGAATTATCATTTTTGATGATTCATGGTTTTCTTCATTTATTAGGTTATGATCATGATAATGAAGAAAACGAGAGTATTATGTTTAATCGTCAGGAGGTGATTCTAGATGAATTTGGGATCAAGAGATGAAAGAAAAAAATTAGGATATGTTCGTTTTATAAATAGTTTTAAATATAGTTTTCAAGGAATTATACATGCAGCTAAAAATGAACAGAGTGTTTTAGTAATGTTAATATGTTTAATTGGGGCATTGACTCTGGGATTTTTACTTAAGATAAGTATGTTGGAATGGTTTTTTATATTAATTGCTATTGGACTAGTGTTAGGAACTGAATTATTAAATACTGCGATTGAAGCAACGATGGATTTACTCTCACCAAGATTTCATCCTTTAGCTAAAGTAGCAAAAGATACAGCTTCAGCATCAGTATTTGTTTATTCAGTTATTGCTTTTATCATTGGTTGTTTGGTTTTTGTACCTAAAATAATAAACATTATAGAAAGGATGTAGGTTATGGAGAATAAATTAAAGGAATTACTAAAAAATGCATATTCACCTTACTATAACTACAAAGTAGCATCTATTATTATAACTAATGATGATAAGGAATTTGATGGCGTAAATGTTGAAACATCTTCCCCAGCAGCAGGTATTTGTGCTGAACGTAATGCTATATATTCCGCTATTGCGTCAGGTTATAAAATGGGAGACTTCAAGGAATTGCATGTCATGGTTGATAATGAAAAAGAAGCAGAACCTTGTTTTATATGTAGACAAGCATTAGTTGATTTTACTGATGAAAATATGCCCATATATCTTTATAATAAAAAAGGCTTTGAAAAAATGTTATTAGTAAAAGAATTAATACCATATCCTTTTACCGAGGAGAATTTATAATGAAATCAGGTTTTGTATCAATTATAGGAAGACCTAACGTTGGAAAATCAACACTTTTAAATACCATTTTAGGTAAAAAAATAGCAATCACATCAAATAAGCCTCAGACGACAAGAAATACTATTCAAGGAATATATAATGAAGATGATTATCAAATTGTTTTTGTTGATACTCCAGGTATTCATAAGCCCAAGAACATAATGGGCAAACATTTAAATAAACAAGCATTTTTTTCGATAGAGGACGTTAATGTCGTTCTTTTATTAATAGATGTTACTCAACCATTAGGCAAAGGTGACAAATTTGTTATCGATAAATTAAGGGAGGTTAACAAACCAGTTATATTAATACTAAATAAAGTTGATAAAATATCAAAAGAAAAAATACTACCTATGATAGGGGAATATATGTCATTATATTCTTTTGATGAGGTAATTCCAATTTCGGCCTTAAATAATGATGATGTTAAAAGATTAATAAATGTTTTAAAAAAATATATGACTGATAATATTAAGTATTATGAAGATGATCAAATAACTAATGTATCAAAAGAATTTATCATTACGGAATTTGTTAGGGAAAAAGTATTTGAATTAACTAATGAGGAAGTACCACATTCAGTAGCATGCATCATCGAGCACATTGAAGATAAAAAGGAATTCACGAAAATATTTGTTAACATCATTGTTGATCGTGATAATCTAAAGAAAATAATCATTGGTCATAATGGAAGTATGATTAAAGAAATTGGAATAAAAGCAAGGGAAGATATTGAAAAATTTTTAGGTAAAAAAATATATTTAGATTTATTTGTTAAAACAATAAAGGATTGGCGTGATAAAGAATCTTACTTATCCGAACTAGGACTCAAAAGTGAATAAAAAATAATTTTAATTCCCATTATAGTAATGAAAGGTGGGAATAAGATGAATAAAGAAGATGTTTGGAAATTATTTAAATTAACAGGTAAAATTGAGTACTATTTAAAATGGAAAAAGATGAAAAAATAGTAAAGAAGGATAAACATGAAGATAGAAAAAGTAGAAGGTATTGTTATCAATGAAAAAGATTTTGGGGAAACAAGCAAAATAATTGACATATTTACTAAAGAGCATGGTGTTATATCAGCTATGGCTAAAGGAGCAAAAAAGTTAAAAAGTACCTTAAGAGGTGTTGCATCTAAACTTACGTATGGCTATTTTCATATTTATTATAAAGAAGGAAAAATATCAACCTTAATTGATGCTGATGTTATAAATAGTTTAAAATCAATAAGAAGTGAATTATTGAAGATGAGTTATGCTGGCTTTATCTGTGAATTAACTCATCAAGTAATAAGACAAGAAATAAATGAAGATGATGGTAAAGATGTGTATGATTTGTTCATAGCAAGCCTTTTAAAAATAAATGAAGGATTTGATCCTTTAATCATAACTAATATCTTAGAATTAAAACTGTTGCCTTTTTTAGGAGTTAATCCTATAATAGATGAATGCGCTGTATGTGGAGATACTACATCAATTGTAACTATATCAGCTGATAAATATGGATATCTATGTAAGGATTGCAGAAAGACCGAACATATTGTTAGTGACAAAACAGTCAAATTCATCAGAATGTTTTATTATGTAGACGTATCTAAAATATCAAAACTTGATATTAGTGACAAAGTAAAATATGAAATAAATCATTTTATAGATGAGTTTTATGAAAAACATACAGGTTTATATTTAAAGACAAAACAGTTTTTAAAAGAAATAAGTAATGGCATAAAGTAGAGTAAAATAATAATGTAAAATTAGCAATTAATACATTTATACCTTGTTACAGAAAATTATTAATAGTATAATATACATATGAAGCGATGATGGGATGGAAACCCGAAGCTATACATGAAAAGAGATTCTACAAAGAATAAGTAGGGTGGAACCGCGGAAATATTTTCGTCCCTATACAATTATATTTGTGGATTTTTTTATATAAAGGAGAGATTATTATGAGTAAAATGACAATGGAAAAAATGGTTAATTTTTGTAAACAATATGGCTTTATCTATCAAGGCAGTGAAATATATGATGGACTAGCAAATACCTGGGATTATGGTCCAGTAGGTAGTTTGTTAAAGAATAATGTTAAGGCCGCATGGCGTAAAAAATTTATTCAAGAACGCCCTCATAGTTATGAGATTGATGCGGGTATTTTAATGCATCCTAGGGTATGGGAAGCAAGTGGCCATGTAAGCAGTTTTGCTGACCCACTAGTAGATTGCAAGGAATGCAAAACAAGACATAGGGCAGACAATTTAATTGAGGCCTTTGATAGTGATGCTCATCCAGATAAAATGAGTCAAGATGAAATGGTTGCATACATCAAAGAAAATAAGGTTAAATGTCCTAAGTGTGGGAAATCAAATTTTACCGATATTAGACAATTTAATTTAATGTTTCAAACGTATAGAGGGGTAACTGAAGATAGCAAAAATGTTGTTTATTTAAGACCAGAAAATGCCCAAGGTGAATATGTTAATTATTTA
>CAZQOT010000026.1:0-1243 GCA_964595115.1 uncultured Muribaculaceae bacterium
TAAATACTGCATATAATTAATAACAAATCATATTATTTAATTGACTTTAAAGACTTATTATGATACATTTATTAAGGCAAGAGGAGGAATAATTAATGGCAACTAAAGTTACAAAGAAAAAACCATTAACTGGTAATAGAAGATCACATTCAAACATTGCCACTAAGCACAGACAAAAATTAAATATGCAAAAGGTTAAAGTGGATGGCAAGACTGTTGTTACAACAGCAAGAGAAGCTAAAAAAATGAAGGTTGAAAAATAATCTTCATTTTAGACTGTTGATAAATAGAATAAAATATCAATCTATTTACTCAATAGTCTTTTTTTGTTGAATCTATATATATGGTCATCAAATTCAAACAATTATAATTTTCTAATAAATTATTATTAAATACTGTTTATTATATATCATTCCACCACTGATAAAACTTTCTTTTTTTGTTTTCCTTAAACTATCTTCATTTAAAATAAACTTTAACATATGAACTTTAAACAATACTACTAAATCTATACTGGTTCTTCCAAATACAGAGTATTGTTTTTTATTTTTCTATATATAAAGTTCCAATCGAAATACTTATTTATTATTTTTTAGAAATGTCCTTGAAGTATCATTTCATCAAGATTTACTATTTTACTTTGATATATTATTTTAGGGATTTAGTCATAATATTTATCATTTGCTTTTTCTATATAATCCACATACATTATACTTTGAAAAAGAAAAGACCATTGACTACTTTGTCAACAGCCTGAACATATTATTAATTAAGATAATATGTTTATTATATTTATGGAATATATTTTATAACAACTTTACCATGGCCACTGTTAGACCCAGCAGAGTTACTTTGATTGCTTCCGGCATTGTAAGAACCGCCTCCGCCACCTGAGCAGTGATTTCCCCAGTCTCCTGTAAGCCAGCCGCCGCCGCCTCCTCCTGAATAGCCACCACCGGCACCACCTGAACCAGCACCGCCACCGCCTCCACCAAAGCCACCAACACCACCATTACTGCCAGCAGGTCCACCTGTTCCGCCGTTATTGAAAGATATTCCACCAGAAGTGCCACCACCATTACTAATTAAACCGCCACCACCGTTTTTTGCATGACCCATAGCTCCACCATTACCACCGGTTCCACCGGCACCACCTGCCCAAGTACCAGCACCGTGTCCTGCATTGCCAGAAGTTGAAACGCTGGGAGAATTTAACGTACTTGATTTTCCAGAGCCACCAGCA
>CAZQOT010000026.1:1343-13184 GCA_964595115.1 uncultured Muribaculaceae bacterium
AGAAGTTGAAACGCTGGGAGAATTTAACGTACTTGATTTTCCAGAGCCACCAGCAACGATTAATGGTGAATTGCTTGAATTAGTAACAAATGTTCCACCACCACCGCCACCTGCATATTGATTATTTAAACCTTGTTGACCAACCAATATTTTAAGTTGAGTGCCTTCGGTAAGTGCAAATGTACCAATTATCACTGCACCACTAGTGCCTGAATAATAAGATGTAGCAGTTCCTCCTTGAGCACCACGAGTCTCGATTGTATAGTTACCTGTAACAGGCACCGTCCATAATTGAATTCCACCAGATGAAGTAACCATTCCATCTAAAGAAGTGCTTGCATAAGCTACATTTACTTGGGTTTGATCAGGTCCTGTTCGCCCCGTAGCTCCTGCATTTGTAAAATTAAAAATATTGCTTTTAATCATTACATTTCTAACAGCTTGAACAGCATTACCAGCACTATCTACAACATCATAAGTCACCGTGTAATTGCCTTCTACACTACTATTAACATTGTTAACTGTTACAATATTCGCTGTTACATCCCCATCTAAATTATCTGTTGCTGTAGCACCTGCGTCTACATAAGTCATACCCACAAATAGAACAACTGGATTTGTTCCCAACATTTCTATAACCGGAGGCACGGAATCTATAACGTTAACTATTCTAGTAACAATCGTTGTATTACTGCTAGAATCTGTTGCCCGGTACGTAATCGTATACGTACCTAAAATGTTGATATCTACTGTACCTGATATAGTCAAATCTAGCGTTTCTCCACTGTTATCTGATACATCAGCTCCTGGTTCTTCATAATTACTTCCCATACTTATACTCATTGGATTATCACCAATCAGATTAATTACTGGTGGTATCAAATCCAATTCGCAACCATCGTCACTTACTTGCATATTTTGATACGAACCACATGCCGTTAAACCTTTCCACCTTCCCTTACCCGTAACTGTAATTAATATTTTTCCATTATTATTAGTAAAAACAATACTTTCATAATTATCACCATTTAAACCTAAGGCTGATAACAAACCGGACAAATTACCATTATAATCAAGTGGATTAAAATCATTTTGACCAAGCTTCTTTAAATCAACAGCTTTAAGTAATAACTTAGCGTCACTTTGCATTGAACTTTTTGTACTATTTTTAATAATACCTGATATTCCTGGTACGGCTATCGCTAAAATAATAGCAAGCACGACTATTACCGCTAATAGTTCTACTAATGTAAATCCTTTTTTATTCATTCACACGCACTTCTCTATTATATTGTTATCTATATATTAGAATATCATACATATGCGCTTTTTGCAAATGTAGTCCCTCCAAAAAGGTAATTATATGTCAACGTTTTGAAAAGTTAATTTAGACTATTTTGAGTAATCTTATCATGAATATATTATTATCATTTAAAATAGTAATTGCGCATATTATTTTATTTATTAACAATAATATAATTAGAGGTGATTGATATAACAAAAACAAATAAAGCAATTGATTGTAACGTTAATTATTGTAAATACTATTATCAAAACAAATGTACTTTAGATAAGATATTAGTATCTAAAAATGGTAAAGACAAACATATTAAAGAAGAAACGATGTGTGCAAGTTATAAAGAAGAATAAGGACTTTGATTATCAAAGTCCTTTTATTAATCTACATATATAATTGTTCCTATGGTGATTGTATATTTATTATTACGTTCAACTAATATACTAATATTTGTATCTAAAGATATTTCTGTTTCATCTCTAGGATCAACAATAGGTGCCTTTATTGTATTACTATCAACTAAATCTTTAAATTTAATATCGACTATGTTTCCAATATCATTAATTCCTTCAATATCTTCTTTGTTTTGTCTAATATATAATTGAGTTGATTGTTTTATATTAGAAATTAATTGTTCATAACTTTTTTCCCTTGCTCCATCAATTGTTTTTATAATTGGCGGAATAACAATAACAGATAAAAAGCCAAGAATAATTATAACTGCCAATACTTCAATTAAGGTAAATCCTTTTTTCATTTTAACCTCCTAATACGTAAATTACTCATTTATAATATTAGACAACTTTTCTAAAATGTGTTCCTTGCCGTTCATCAAAGGTGATATTGATTTTTGATTATATAAAGTATATATTATTCCTGCTACAAATTCTGAAAAATCAACTTCAACAAACCATTTTTTCTTTTCAACAAAGGATGGGACATATGATAAATTAGTAGTATAAAGTTTTTTGATTTCACCTTTTTTTACAGCTTCCTCAAAAGCTTCTATGCCGTTAGTAAAAAGGGCAAAAGTACTAAATAAATATATATCGTTAGCTCCTCTTCTTTTTAATTCTGATGCCACTTCCAGCATTGAATTTCCTGAAGCAATCATATCATCTACTAAAAGAATATTTTTATTTTTAACGTTTTTTCCAATATATTCATGAGCTACAATAGGATTTTTGCCATCGATAATGACTGATAAATCCCTTCTTTTGTAGAACATACCTACATCTGCTTGCAACATTTCAGCATAGTGTCTTGCTCTATCAGCAGCTCCCGTATCAGGACTAACAACTAATAAATCATCAAAATCAATTTTTTCATTATCAACAAATTTTTCGAGCATAATATTAGTGGGATAAAAATTTTCAAATGATAGACAAGGAATAGCATTTTGAACATTTGGATCATGTACATCAAAAGAAATAATAGTTCCCACACCTAAACGTTCTAATTCTTGAAGAGCAATGGCACAGTCTAGTGATTCACGACCTTTTCTTTTGTGTTGACGAGATGAATATAAAAGTGGAGTTATTAATGATATTTTAGCAGCATGTCCACTCATAGCTGAAACAGCTCTTTTAATGTCTTGAAAATGATCATCAGGACTCATATGATTTTCATAATCAAACATTTTATATGTACAACTATAATTTCCAATATCTGAAATAACAAAAACTTTTTTCTCACGAATAGTATCTTTTAGAACTATCTTACCTTCACCATTACTAAATCTTACTTGATCCATAGGTATAATAAAATTTTGATTGATCTTAAATTTTTTTTGCAAATGCTTATTAATTTTATCCCCAAATTTCTTACAATTATCCATGACAATTAATCCCAAATGACTACTCATATATTTATTACCTCCCACTACCATTTAATTCCAATTAATTTTTTATCTATTGTCAATTTAATTATAACACATTTAAACTTTTTCCAATATAAAAAGTTAATAATTGGTACTTAATATGAGGTATAATCAAGCATAAAAAGATAGCTTTAGTAAAAAATAATACTGAAGGAGGTATTTATGAAAAAAGTTGTAAAAATAGCTTGGTTGACTGTAGCCTTTATGGGTTTTATCTTAAATATGCAAGTCGCATTTGCTCAAGATATTAATGGTGGTACTACTAATAATAATAACAATGGAACAACCAATCCTAATGATAATGCAATTCCTGATAATGGAACCAATAACGATGTTAACAATGGTACTATCAACAATGGCATAAATGACGATGCTAATAATGGCATTCTTAACGATGGAACCAATAACAACGGAACGACCAACAATGGAACAACCAACAATGGAACAACTAATGACACAACCAATAATGGAACCAATAATGGGATGGAAAATGATGTTGTAAATAAAGATAATGATCTTATCGAAAATGTAACATATGGTCTTGGTGGAGCTTTACTTGGTGGTTTAGCAACATACTTTGGTGTTCGTGACCGAAGAAGAGTTGACACAGTTTAATCATTTTACAATAGAGATATCTTATGATACCTCTTTTCACTTTTTTATTACCCTTTTGATATTGTTTTTTATTCTTTGAGACCTGCTATAAAAAAAGCAACGATATTTTATTTTTAAATGATAATGTATCATCCTCTATTTGTTTTGCCTTATCATATTCTAATATAATTTTAATCCATCTTATTATTATAAACAACATAAGCAAAATAAAGAGTAATTCATATTACTCTTTATTTACATCTACATTTATAGTATGCACTTTTCCATCATCTTTTAATTCTATAATGTTGTTTTTAACTTTTTTATTATCAAATAAGATTTTCACTTTACCAGATATCAATTGTTTTGGATTATTAACATTTATTAAATATGTTGTCCTTTTATATTTATAAGTTATTTGATAATTATCCCAATCACAACTTACCTTTGGTTTAATAATTAATTTGTCTCCTCTTTTTTGGAAACCCAATATTTCTTCAAGACCAATTTTATAAGCCCAACTAGCAGAACCTGTATACCAGCTCCATCCTCCTCTACCTAAGTGATTTGGATTAGAATATATATCAGCTACTATTACATATGGCTCAACTTTATACTTATTTGCATCTTCAGTAGTCATTGTTCTATTGATAGGGTTAATCATTTGATAGTATTCATACCCTAAATCGATTTCACCCTCAATTAAGAGTGCTAGAATATACCATAATGCTGCGTGTGTATATTGACCACCATTTTCTCTAACACCTGCAATATAATCTTTGATGTATCCTGGATTATTTCTTGACTCTTTAAATGCTGGTGCTAGTAATTTTATTATCTTATGTTCCTTATCGACTAATAAGCTCTCAACATTATTAATTAAGGATTTCTTCTTATCCTTAGGAGCAAAGTTACTTATGATACTCCATGCTTGACATAATAAATCTATTTGACATTCATCATTATTACGAGATCCAAGTGGTTCGCCATTATCATAATAAGCTCTTAAATACCATTCTCCATCCCAAGTGCTTTTGTTTAGGGATGCTTCTAAATTAGCCCTATTATCAAGACACAGTTTAGAGAATACTTCATCGTTTTTAGATTTTGATATATCGATCATTCTTAATAGAAGATCATATAAGAAGAAACCTACAAACACACTTTCCCCTTTGCCATGATATCCCACTTTGTTCATACCATCATTCCAATCACCACTACCCATTAGTGGCAATCCATGTTTACCTAATTGGTTTACGGATTTAGCAATACACAATTTTAAATGATCATAAAGAGTTTCCATGTCAATTGAATAATTATATTCTAAACCAACTTCACTTTCATAATCATCCAGTTTTCTAGCTTCAACATAAGGAACTTTTTCCTCTAATATTGAATAATCATTTGTTATTTTTAAGTATTCACTGGTAACATAAATGAGCCATAAATAATCATCTGAAAATCTTGTACGTGATCCAAACATTAAGTCCTCATGCCACCAATGAAGAACATCCCCTTCTCTAAATTGATGACTTGCATGGATTAATATTTGCTTCCTAGCATAATCTTGATTACTATATAAAGTGCCCATAGCATCTTGTAATTGATCTCTAAACCCAATAGCGCCTCCAACTTGATAGAAGCCAGCTTTAGAATATAGACGAGATGCATATACTTGATATAAATACCAACCATTCAATACATAGTTTAATGTTTTATCTGGTGTATTGACAGTTACCGTTGACAAAAGTTGTTGCCAATAATCAGTGACGGTATTATATGCTTCAGTAATTTGATTATTATCTTTATACTTATCTAAAGATGTATCATCTTCCTCACAACCAAGCATAAAGGAAATTGTTTTAGTTGAACTCTTATCTAATTCAACATTAATTGATACTGATTTAATTAATTCTTCTATGCTGTAATCATTAATTCTTTCAGTTGATGATACAAACACATTAGTATTCTTAAAATGACTATAATTATTCTTAAAGTATAGACGATTATTTTTATCATCAAAGTATGAATATATATACCTATTAGTAAGTTCTTCTGACACCCCTAAAACCATTTTTAGGGCTAAATCAATCTTAAGGTTTTGTTTGGTATTTAATTTATTATTGATAGTCATCTCATAGAATTTTATTGTATCTTCACGAGCCACAAAGACTTTTATAAAAACATCAAATTTATCGGTTGAACTATAAAAGAGTGAATACCCAAAACCATGTTTTACAAAAGATGGCTTGAATATTTGATTATTTATGATAATTATTTCACTACTTGGATCTTTAGTAGCATCGTTACTCCAAGATGTTAATTTAAATTCTCTACTATTATAAGCATAAGTGAAACCACCAAAATTATTAGTTATAACACAGCCAAATTTTTCGTTAGCAATTACATTTGACCAGGGTGTTGGTGTGTCTAATTTATCAATTAAGTATTCACTACCTTGATTAACAAAGCCACCATAACCATTATAGCAATCTATTTCCTTAGGTAACTCCACTTCCCTTGCAGATAATAATTTTAAATTCCCTTTGGGGATTAGTTTTATATCATTTATATGTTCTTGAACTTGTTCATCCAATGCTTTTTCACTTGAAGCATGTAAGTTTATTAACGATACCATCTTCAATAAATTATAAGTTTCTTCATCAATTTTTGATGATTCAAGAACTACTACTTTACCAGGAGTATTACTAAATTCATTAATACTATTAACATGATATAAATAATTATCAACAAAAGGTTCAATATCTTCTTTTTTAGACGAATCAATATTGTTAACAATAACTAAATCAGCACTTATAGTCCTTGCTTTAAAATATTCATAAACTTGCAACAGTCTCCTAATAAAGCCAATATCTTCAATATTATCTATTTGAGCCATCATAATTGGCGTATTACCTGAAATACCCAACTCCCAAAGAGCAGATTGTTTTTTATTATTTTTCTTTAATAGTTCTTCTCTTTTGGCAAGATTAGATGTAGGTATAAAGATACATTTCAATATCTTATTACAAATACTCATTTGATGAGCAGTAATATTAGCATACTTATTTCTAATATTACTTAAAACGGTTGCCATATCAAAAGCTTTATTAACAGTGAATTCATCTTTATAAGCCTCTGCTATTTCTAAGACTTGCTCTTTTGATTTACCAAATCCAACTAATAAATAAAGTTGATTTTTACCACCTGCTTTAATTTTTATCTTTTTACGAATACTCATAATAGAATCCAAAGAAGATCCTGTATTACTTGATAATCTATCATACTTAAATATAGCATCAGGATTAGCTACTGTATTATTACGTCCTATAAATTTCATCTTAGATGTTTCAAATTCAAATGTTGAATTTCTCTCATCATCCATAAATAATCTATTTATTAAGAAATAAGTCGTATTATCTTTAGTTTTTGATTTACGAGAGAAAATGAGTGATGATGTTTCTTTATCAACTTCACTGTTGATAGTTACATTATTGAAAACAGGATGAGCTAATTCTTCTTCTGGTCTTCTGATAATGACTTCACTATAAGAAGTTACTTCCAATGTGACATCATAATCAGTCTTATTTTGGAATGTTATTTTTCTTAATTCAGCATTGTGATCTTTAGCAACAGCTATTTCAGTTTGGGTAACGATTCCATCATCTTCCCTAACATATTTAACACGATCACAAGCAAATATTACCTTATAAGTATCTGGTTCTGTATTTAGGGGAGCATAAGTATTAGTCCAAACGTTATTACTGGTAAGATTCTTAATATATAAGAAAATTCCATAATCATCGCTACTAACTTTACGATAACGATTCATTTGCAAATTGTTATATTTACTTAAGCTTTTACCCCTATCATCAATTACAATAGCATAAGAACCATTTGATAAACAGCCTAGTTCAGGACTATCACTAACACCTGAATATTCTCTAACATCATTTTCTTGATACTCTTTAACATATTGATATTTCTTATGTTTAGCAACTTTAATATCAATATATGGTCTAATTTGAACTTTCTCCTTCAAAAGCATTTCAATTGATTCTATCTTACGATCACTATGAAAATAATCTTGAATAATATTATCTTTTAAATAATTAGTTAAACTTGCTAAAATCATACCTTGATGATGAGCATAATAATTTTTTACGACTGCTTTTTCTTCATGGTCATAAGCATCAAAGAATCCATAACGATCAAACATGTTTAATTTTTTTAATTTATTCATATTATTATATACTTCCCTATCATCAACA
The DNA here is from genome assembly GCA_964595115.1 of uncultured Muribaculaceae bacterium. GTDB lineage: Bacteria > Bacillota_I > Bacilli_A > RF39 > UBA660 > CAZQOT01. The sequence continues at coordinate 9,385 of CAZQOT010000026.1, forward strand.
CTAATAGCCATAATAGAACTATATGGGGAAATGATTATAGGATACGATGGACTTTCTTGAAACTTCAAATATGGAATACCAAAAGAACCATATTTATAATTCTCTAAATCATCTAATTCGTTATAAGAAGATTCTGAAATACCCCATGGTAATTTAGGATCTATTTCTTTAATATATTCCCTTTGAGCATAGTAAGCAAAATAATATGTTTCATCTAATAAAGTATGTCTAAATGTCCTCATAAATATAAGAGGCATGAAATATTCAAAACATGTTCCGGCCCAAGAAACAACTCCCTTATAATGTTTATATTTAGTCAATGTCTTATCAAGACAAAACCAATGTTTATATGGTACATCACCCCTTGAAATAGCTATAAAACTTGTAAGCCTTGATTCAGATGCAAAGTTATTGTAGTTAAATGGTAATAGCATCTGTTCATCAACTTTATAACCAACACTAAAGACATCAATATCTTTGTTATATACTTGTCTTAAATCCATTTCTTCAATTAATTTTTTAACTCTATTTATTAATTCAATGGCTCCTTGTTTTTCTAAGAACCCTTTAGTAACATAAAGACAGGCTAAAAAATTCCCATTATCTACTGATGAAATAAAACTTGGATGCAATTTATTAAAAGTACGTATATCATACCAATTATAAAGATTACCCTTCCATTTTTCTAATCGCTCAGTATTCATAATTATATTAGATAATAACTGTAAAGCTTTACTAACACTAATTAAACCAAGCTCATAAGCTGAAATGACACTCACCATAGAAAATCCTATATTAGTTGGTGATGTTTTGTTATCAACCTTTAATTCCCTATTTAACTGGAAATTATCAGGAATCAAGTAATTACGTTCTTCAGTTAATAAATCATCAAAATAAGCCCATGTTTTGGCACATATTTCTCTTATTTCTTCTTTTTCATCATCATCTAATTCCACATTTTCATTAACAATTTTACGACTTAAAACATACATTAAGAACGGTGCTAAAAACCAAATAGACGCGATAATAGCAGCATAATCTATTTCATGTGGTTTAAATAAAACAGTTAATACAATTAATAAGATAGCAAAGAAATAATTAATACTAAAACTCTTGATATACGTTGTCAAATCATTTTTAGTCATCTTATCTGCCACTTCAGAAATAATCCAATTTAATAAGTTTTTCTTGCTAATAAACATACGATATAAAGCTCTTATAATAGAATCAACGTAAAGATAAGCTTCATATGGCAAAACAGCAAACGTTACAATCGATCTATTAACAACGGCAAAAATTCCTTTAATAAAATTTAAATAGTATTTCAAGAAAAGATCATATTTATTGCGATAAATAACTTGTGATAATAAATAGAAAAATATCGGAATAGCAATGATTGAACTTACAAATATTAAATAATCATGAGCCTCTCCTTTACCAATAGTAAACCCATAAATAAGCAATAACAAAAGAAATGGACTAATTAAACTACGTCTTAAATTATCAAATATTTTCCATTTGTTTAATATATTTAATGGATTTGAAACTTTTTTTTCTTTAGCATTACGTACTTTTTTCTTAAGCCAACCAATTATTTGCCAGTCCCCTCTATTCCAACGATGATGCCTTTTAGCGTCACTTAAATAATTGCTTGGAAAATCATCAAACAATTCAACATCGTTAATAAAGCCACAACGCAAATAATTACCTTCCAATAAGTCATGACTTAAAATAAGGTTATTAGGGAATGTTCCACTTAAAACTTCATCAAAAACTGCTAAATCATATATACCTTTACCAACAAAACTTCCTTCGTTAAAGACATCTTGATATAAATCAAATGATGCTGTAACGTAAACATCTAAACCACCAAGCCCTGCAAATAACTGCGAATATTGTGATTTACTTGTAACTTCGACATCTATATTGACCCGTGGTTGCATAATTGCATAACCACTTATAACTTTCTTTCGATCCTCTGATAAAACAGGTTGATTCATTGGATGAGCCATGGCCCCAACCATCTTTAAAGCTGTATTTAAAACAAGTTTCGTATCAGTATCTAGTGTTATAACATATTTTATTGGAATATTGAAATTATTAAAAGTATGAACATTAAAATATTCTTTCTTTTCTTCTGCCGTTAACTTGTTTAACACTAATTTATTAAAGTGAAGGATAGCCCCTCTCTTACGTTCAAATCCTAGAAAACTTCTCTCTCCCTCATTGTAAAAACGATTACGATAAGCAAAATAAAATATATTTTTACCATATTTTTCATTAAGTTCATTGACTTTTCTAAGACCCACTTCAATTATTTCTTGATCCCTTGGAGTATCTTTAACCGATTCACTAGTACAATCACCTAATAAAGCAAAATAGATATTTTCCGTCATGCTAGATAAATAATAAAGTTCAAGTTTTTCAAACATCTTCTCTACTTTTTTACCATTATTTACAATAGTTGCTATTATAGCCATAGTAGAGAATTCCTCAGGAAGACCTTCTTCAAATTTTAATTTAAAGATACTATGAACTCTTTCAAAGTGTATTAACAATTGAGATATAATTTCCATCACAATAACACTCGCTGGAACTAATAAAAGCAAAAAAGCACTAAATCCCATATAAAGAGTTAAAAATGACGTTAAAACCAATGTTAAAGTTGCAATAGAAGCAATATATATACGAGCCCTCAACATGTAATTCTTTTCCTTAAATAAATACCAACCTACATGTTTATTATCCTTATTAGCTTGTTCTACAATCAAATAAGCATATTCAAATTCACTCATGCCTTTCTTCTTAGCATTCTTTATAATTTTACCGCGATACTCTTGTTTATTATTTTCATATATATGATAGTATATATTTTCTTTCTCACTAATGAGAACCTTTTCTGCAAAATTAATATTTTTATAAAAATGTTCATGACGAAATCTAGATGAAACTCTAAGTGAATTAAATATATTCATCATTAATAAGTTATCAGCAGCAACTTCATTTTGTGATTGCTCAATTAATTCCCTTAAAGTCATATCCCTTTTTTCAATAATCTTATTTATTTTAATAAAAGATTCATCTGCTACAGGACCTAAATCAGTTAAATGATGATTGATATGTTCAATATAATAAGGTCTTTTAATAACATGATCGTTAATTTTAATATATTTTTCTAAATCAAAACCTTTTTCTTTGCTAATAAGTTTTGAAATATTCTTAAAAAGTTCATCAATTTCATCTTTTTCATTTAAACGTACTTCTATTCTTTTACACAATTCACTTAATTCAGAAATGAGAACCATTCTTATAAAAACATATATTAAATTAGTCTCATAATATGAAAAATAATCTTTGGTTTCTGTTTGATAAGTATTTAAGCCACGATAAAGATTACCTATATTAATTTGAAAATCATTAATCCTTAAGGTGTTATATATTAAAGAATAAAGTTGTTGTTGACGTTGAAACCTTATTTTATTTACTTCTCTATAATTGTAACTATCAAGAACATAATTAATTTGTTCGCTGATAACATAAAAATTATCAACAATCCATTCGTTGATACTGCCAATACTTTCATTATTTTTTGTCTTAATAATTAACTTTTTATAATAATTAGTAATTCTTTTAATATTTTTCTTGAAAAGAGCAATTCTCATGACACTCATGCATTATACCTCCCGCCAATTGGATACCTATTCTATTATATCATTAAATACTATAATCAGTAAAGCAAATAAGATACTGAAATATTTTGAATATAGTAATAAAAGTTGCTATTAGCAACTTTTATGGCA
>CAZQOT010000027.1:0-12078 GCA_964595115.1 uncultured Muribaculaceae bacterium
ACCTTCTAATACTTGAATATCAGAAGAATCATAATGTTGTTCCTTGTTTTGTTCCATTCTTTCACCTCTGTCTTAATCTTTTTGTTCAACGATTACTTTATTTTTTTTAACTATAAACACACTTGCTTTTTCTAAAATATTTTTTTCAATATCACTTATGTCGGTTGTTGTAATCATTATTTGCATTCTTTTATCTATGTATTTAATAATGTTATGTCTTTTTATGCTATCAAGTTCACTAAATATATCGTCTAGAAGCAAAACAGGATATTCACCTTTCCTATTTTTAAAAAGCTCAATCTCTGCCAATTTCAAACATAAAACTGCCATTCTTTGCTGCCCTTGTGATCCACAATCTTTTATATTTCTATTATTGTTTAAAAATATAAAATCGTCTCTATGTGGTCCTATGATTGTTTGTGACAAAAATATTTCTCGGGAAATATTTTGCTCATATTTTTGTTTCAACAAATCCTTTATTTTTTCGTGATTGTTTATAGGAATTGCCGTTTCATAATTGATTTCTATGTTTTCCAATCCCTTTATCTTATCGTTAATTTTTTTTATAGCTATGTTTATGTCCTTAATAAACGATTCCCTGTGAATGTATATTTTATATGCATATTCTATTAGTTGCCCCGTCAAAATATCTAAGTAATTTTTATCATAGTTATCAATGTTCACTTTTTTTAAATATTCATTCCTATTTTTCAGGATAGTATTATAATTATTCAAAACCGAAAGATAGTTATTGTCCAATTGACTAATTTCTATATTTAAAAATTTCCTTCTTTCGCTTGGCGCTCCTTTTAATATTTCCAAATCGTCTGGATGAAAAATTATGACGTTAAAAAAAGACACATAATCACTAATTTTTTTTATTGGACGTTTATTGATGCTTACTTTTTTCCCTTGGGTGTTAATTAACACCTCGAGTTCGTTGTCTTCTTTTTCTTCCTTTTTTTTAATTATACCTTTGGCTTTCGCAAACTTTTCATCCTTTTGAATCAAATTGTTGTCTAAATGTGTTCGGTGTGATTTTGTTATGGCTAGCATATAAATGCTTTCAACAATATTGGTTTTACCTTGAGCATTATTTCCAACAAATATGTTTACTTTGTTGTTAAAATTAATTGATAATTCTTCATAATTGCGAAAATGTTTGAGTTGGAGTTTTTTAATTATCATTACTCTTTCTCCCAATATTCATATTATCACCTTTTATTCACACACATCATTTATTCATCCATTTACATTATACCACAAACAACAGAATAAAGCCATTTTTTCCTTGTAAAATAACAAAAAAAGGGCATTTTTAACCCTTTTCTATTTGCCTAAGCAAAATTGCTTAAATAACTCATCTATTAAACTTTCATCACAATTTTCCCCAATAATATTTCCAAGCAATTGCCACATTTCTTTAAGATCTATAGCAATCAAGTCAACAGGCACATCACTCTCAATTGCTTCCTCTATGTTTTTAATTAATTCTGCCACTTTATTTAATATGCTTATTTGTCTTGCATTTGAAAGGTAGGTTAAATCACTCTTTTCTATTTGATCTATGTTGAACATGATCTTTATTTTGTTTTTTAAATCGTCTAACCCATTGGCTGATGTTGTATTTCCCCTCATTATGATTGCTCCATCAAGCTTTGAAGTATCTATTTTAGATATTAAATCGCTTTTGTTTATAAAGACAATAGTATTTTTGTTTTTTACTTTGTTAAATAGCTCCAAGTCTTCTTCGTTTATTTCTTGACTATTATCAAGCACTAAAATAACTAAATTAGCTTCATCTAAAACTTTCAGACTTTTACTAACTCCAATTTGTTCAACTATATCATCCGTCTTTCTTATTCCTGCTGTGTCCATAATATTTAACATTACACCATCAATGCTTATATTCCCTTCGATAATATCCCTTGTTGTCCCTGGAACATCGGTAACAATTGCTTTTTCTTCATCGATTAAATGATTTAAAATGCTACTTTTACCAACGTTTGGTCGCCCAATGATAATTGTTTTAATTCCTTCTTTAATTATTTGCCCATTTTCAGCTTCCTTTAGAATACGCAAAACTTCCTTTTTTATATCTCTCATACTGGTTATAATCATTTCTTTAGTTACAATTAATATGTCTTCATACTCCGGATAGTCTATATTAACTTCAATGTTAATCAATATATTCCTAATTTTATTTCTTAATGTTTTTATTAACAACGACACTTTCCCATCAACTTGATTAAGGGCTAACTTACGCATAGCGTCTGTTTTAGCATTTATCAAATCAATAATCCCTTCTGCTTCTATTAAATCAATTCTCCCGTTTAAAAAGGCTCTTTTAGTAAACTCACCTGGTTCTGCCAATCTAGCTCCGTTGTTTAACAATAATAAAAGAACTTTATTTGTTGTGCTTATTCCACCATGACAGTTAATTTCAACTACATCTTCAGTTGTAAAGGTCTTAGGAGCGTGCATTACAGAGACAAGCACTTCATCAATAACCTCACCAGTGTCCGTGATATGGCCATAATGAATAGTATGGCTATCAACCATGCTTAAATCAACACTAAATATTTTATTAGCTATTTTTATTGCTTCACTTCCGCTTATTCTAATAATTGAAATTGCTCCAACTCCAAGAGAAGTTGATATTGCTGCAATCGTATCTTCCATAAGACACTCCCTTCCTTTTATATTATAACAAAAAAACTTAACGATAAATTAAGTTTATATTATCTATGTTTTTCTGTTGGAACATATTCATCTTGGCAAAATGCTTTTACGCGTTCTTCCAAACTAGTTGGTCGATTATTATTAATTGGTTTTGTTTTTTCTTTTATTTGTTGCATATTTTGATTACCCTTTTTCGTCCAAAAACAGCCTTTATATACTGAATCCACCTTTGAAACTTTTAATACCGTGTGAGTTCCTCCCCAAAACATAAATTTTTATTCATTAAATCCAAATTTTTTATTAAACTTTTCAATACGTCCAGCTTTTGATGCTTTGGTTTGAGTTCCAGTAAAAAAAGGATGGCACTCAGAACAAACTTCGACGTGTATATCATCAGTCGATTTTGTTTCAAAGGTTACTCCACAGCTGCAAGCTACTTTTGCGGTTTTGTAAATATTCTTTTTTTCCATTTTAATGCTCCTCTCATCATGATTTAATCATAGTGATTTTTGAATCTTTCATATTATATCAAGGTTTAGTATATTTTACAAGTATATTTATACTTTTTTTGTAAACCTATTTATCATTTATAACATTCTTATTAATTATTTTTATTATTTTATCAGAAACAGCAGCATATCCACTTCCAGATGGATGAATATCAAGTGGATTTGGTAAGAATTGTTGGTTTTTTTCAAAAATATAATGTATGTCTACATAGTATGTACCATATTTTTTACTAAGAGCTGACATTTTGTCATTCGCGTATACGAAAATTTGGTCTAACTCTTTGGCATAACTTTTTCGCATATGCCATAACGGGTTGTAGTAACCAATTAGTATAATGTCTTCATTGCAATATTTTTTTATTGCTTTTATTAGTTTATCGACATCATTGATTACCTGATCAACATATTTTTTTAAGTCAACCTCGCTGTAATATGCCATATCAAGATTATTTATGCCCATCTTATAGAACAAATCAGTTGCTCCTATAGACAAAGTTATGACATCAGCTTTAGTTAAGGCTTGCTTAATAGTAATTTTTTTACCATCAACCATTATTTTTTTATTATTATTTACATCACTTAATAAATCAGTTGTGCGATAACCACTGACCGCAAACTTTTTAGTGAAAAAAGATAATTGATTTCTGCTTTTTAGCTCATTTGCTACATGATCTGCATAGCCATAAGCAATTTGGCCATAAGGGTTTTGGCCTGCAGCTAGCGAATCACCCAATGCTACATAATAAATTTTGTTGTTAACGGTCAGTAAGTAAATTAAAATTGGAATACCAACAATTAATATTACTACTATTATTTTTTTCATTTATCTAATAACCCCCTAAATAGAGTTCTGGCTCTATTTAATTATATTAGACAATCTCTATTTTAGCACCTAATGTCTTTAATTTTTCAATAATATTTTCGTATCCTCTTAAAATATGTTCAATGTTCTTGATTGTGGTCTTATCATTGGCAGCTAATCCTGCTAAAACCAAGCAAGCGCCCGCCCTTAAGTCGGTTGCAACAACTTCTTTTCCTTCAAGTTTAACAGGTCCTTCAATATAAGCTTTATTGCAATCTATCTTTATTTTTGCCCCCATCTTATTTAAATATTCCACATTCTGAAATCTATTTTCGTAAATAGTTTCTTCAACCTTTGATGTACCCTCGCATTGTGTAAGAAGAGTCGTAATTGGTTGTTGCAAATCAGTGGGAAACCCTGGATAACCCTGAGTTTTTATGTCAACTTTTTTATAACTTTGGGGCTTACTTATAATAAAATAATCGCTGCCAGTTTCTACATTTACGCCCATCTCCACTAGTTTGGATTGCAAAGCTTCCAAATGCTCAGGTATTACATTAGCTATTTTTACCTTGTTCCCCATTAATGCAGCAGCTATCATATAAGTTCCCGCTTCAATTCGATCTGGTATTACTTCGTGATAGCAACTTTTAAGGATTTTCACTCCCTTTATTTTTATTTCGCTTGTTCCAGCACCACTTATCTCAGCACCCATATTATTCAAGAAAATTGCCACATTAACGATTTCTGGTTCTTTAGCAGCGTTTTCGATAATGGTCGTTCCCTCTGCTTTAACAGCCGCCAGCATAATGTTTATGGTTGCTCCAACACTAGCAATATCCAAATATATTCTATTGCCTATTAGTTTGTCGGCTTTTATTATGTATTGATTGTTTTCCTCTATCGTCTTAGCTCCTAAAGCCTCAAAGCCTTTTAAATGCAGATTAATTGGTCTAGAACCTATGTTACAACCACCGGGAAAATACATTTTAACATAGTTATATTTGCCTAAAAGAGCTCCCATAAAATAATATGAAGCTCTTAATTTTTTTGATATTTTTTCCGGTATTTCTTTATTGGTAATATTTGTTGAGTCAATTTTCATTGTTTCTCCCTCAATCTCAACGTTAGCGCCTAAATAAGTTAAGATTTCGTTTAAAGCATCGCGATCTGTGATATTAGGAACATTTGCTATTGTGACTTTTTCATCGCAAAGAATAGCTGCGGGAATAAGGGCAACAGCACTGTTTTTAGCACCGCTTACTTTAACCGTTCCTTTTAGTTCTTTATTTCCCTCAATTACTAACTTCTGCATACATATACCTCCAAAACACTTCCATATTATATTATTAAATTGTTAAATAAACGTGTCTTTTTTATCTTTTTTCTTCTTCTTGGAATAACTAAAAGTCACAAAAGCTTGTCCAATTATAAAACAATCTTAATCTTTTTTAGCCGAAGCCTTATAAATTGATTTTATTGAGTTTGATAGACATTCGTTAAATTCTTCTTCACTTTGATTAACGTTTAAACTCTCTAGCAAAGCTCTTGAAAAACTTGCTATCACTTTATTGTTTTTTGAAAGAATTTCATTTGCCACATTCCTAGAATATCCACCCGATAAGGCCAACACTCTAATTATATTGGGATGTTTCGTATATTCTTCATAATAGTTATTGATGGTTGGTAACGTAAATTTAAACATTACTTTATCTTGTTCGCTTAAAGTTTTTAGTTGTTCATCAACACATTTTTTTAATATTTCTTCACATCTCTGTTTATTTTTAGCATTAATATCAACTTCTGGTTCAATTATTGGAACTAAACGTTTTGCAATAATTTTCTTCGCTAAATCAAATTGTTGTTCCACTACTGCTTTTATCCCTTTTTCATTGTCTTCTTTAATAACTGAACGCATTTTTGTCCCAAAAACATTTTTTGCTAAACCCTCTTCCAATATCTTATCCAAGTTATCAATTGGTTTCATCATTTGAACACCGTTAGATATTTCAGCTAAACCATTATCTATTTTTAAGAACGATACTATCCCTTTTTTGTTCCACAAATAATCAACTGTATACTCATCATCAATTTTGCTTTCCATTGTTTTTTTAAACAGAATTGTCCCTATTATATGTTCATTAGAAAAACTAGGACTTTTAATTATCCTTTTTCTCATTTTATGTATTAAATCAAACATTTCTTCTTCGTTGGTATAATTATTTTCTTCTATTCCGTATTCTCTTAATGTTTTAGAACTACTTCCACCGCTTTGATCCAAAGCTGCAATGAATCCTTGATTATTTTTTATTATTTCATATTTTTTTTGATCCATAAATTCTCCTTATATATAATATTATTATATATTAAAATTTCCTATATTACAAATTTCGATTCACTTATTAACGTTATTTTACAACGTTTATTCTAGTAAACTTTGAAGAGCAAAAATAATCAAAATCACCCCTCCAATTATTTTAGAAGTATTTTTGTATTTACTCCCAATGATACCGCCTAAAACTAAACCCGAATACGTAAAAATAAAACTTGTGATAAAAAAAATAACGCTACCTATGATATAGTTGTTACTTATAAATTTTATACCTATTCCAGCTGAAAAACTATCGATACTAACTGTAAATGCAAAAATAAACATACCTACTATGTTTAACAATATAACATTAATTTCGTTTTTAAAAGCATTAATTATCATTTCAGAACCAAGTAAAATAAATATAACGAAAACAACATATTTCATATCGAAATATATGTATTGCTCAATAATATTACCTAAAACCATTCCCAACAGTGGCATTACGAAGTGAAAACTTCCAACAATTGTCGCTAATAGTTTGCGTTTTGCAGGTGTTAGATTTAATACACCATAACATAATGCCAAAGAAAAAGTATCCATACTCAATCCAATTCCAATCCATAACAATGGTATAAAAAACATAAAGTGTCCTCCCTTAAAATCTTATTTTTAGAAGTACACTTTATGCTTGTTAAAAGAATTTATCAATTAATTCTTGAATGAAAAATTTGTATTCAACTTCACTTGTTGTTTTCTCTGCTTCTAATAGACAAAGTGGTGGGAAAAGCACGCACCACCAATTATTCCCTTTTCCTTCTCCAAGTTTTACTAGTACTGACTCATAATTTCCTTCTTTATATGTTATACCTTTATATACCTTTTTAGGAAAATAATGCATACCATAATCTATTAAAAATTTCATTTGAGGCTCTTCTGTTGACATTACGTTACTTACTGTCGATTTAAAACGATCAATATTACTCTTTATTAATCCTCGCGCCTCATCAACATTGTTAACTTTATATAAAAGCGAATACATATCGGTTTGTAATTCTTTTGTTACTTTATCTTTTACTTCTTGGTCACGCTGTGAATTACTGTTTGCTAATACCCTCAATCTAATTGCATCATCTGGAATTATGCTTGAAGTAACTGATATTCCATCAAACAAAGCCAAAATCATTACAATTATGATTCCTAAAATGATTTTTTTCACAATAAAACCGTCCTTTCATTAAATGGTGGACGGTTTATTGGTCTTTTAAACATTTAAATTATAGAAAAGAAAAAACATTCGATCTCTACCTTCAAAATCTTTTTTTATCTCATATTCAGAACCTGGAAAATAATTATTAGCTATCATAATTATACCTTTAGCTTGATTAGCACCTATTTCAAACGCTATTAAAGCTTTATCTTTCAATACTTGTTTGGCATTAGAGAGTATTCTTTCATAATATTCCATTCCATTTTTACCGCCAAATAAAGCAATAGCTGGCTCATATTTAATAACACTATCCATTATTTCTTCATCCATTGTTAAATATGGAGGATTGCTTATTAATACGTCATATTTTTCTTTCCTTTTTATTATTTCGTCTAACATATCAGACTTATATATTTTTACGTCTACATCTAATTTGTTAGCATTCTTTATAGCTACTTTTAATGCTCTATCTGAAATATCAGTAAGGGTTACTCTTAAACTAGTCATTTCTTTTTTCAATGCAATTCCTATTACTCCTGACCCTGTTGCAACGTCTAACATAGAAGCTCCTTCTTGGAAGTGTTTTTTTATATAAGGAATAATATTATTAACTAATTGTTCGGTTTCAAATCGAGGTATTAGAACGCTTGGATCTACATCAAAAGTATATCCGTAGAAGTTCACATTACCAACAACATATTGAATAGGGACACCTCTATTAATTTCTTTGACCTTTTCAATAAAAAGAGACATCTTTTTGTTATCAAGTCTTGCTGTCTCTTTACATTCTAATTTAAAATAATATTTTAATAGATAATCAATCTCTTTTTTATTTACTCCATACTGTTCACTACTTAATTTAAGTATGTCATTATAATTCATCATTGCCCCGCTAACTTTCTTTTTAAATCTTCAGTTACTAGAGGTTCTATTATTTCATCTAAACGACCATTCATTATTCTATCTAATTGCATTACAGTTAAATTGATGCGATGATCAGTAACTCTATTTTGAGGATAATTATATGTTCTAATCTTTTCAGAACGGTCTCCTGTACCGATTTTAGAGCGTCTTTCAGCCCCCATTTTTTCCTCTTGTTGTCTTATAGTCTCTTCATAAATTTTATTTTTTAACAATTGTAAGGCTTTTTCACGATTTTTTATTTGACTTCTCTCATTTTGGCAAGTAACCATTAAGCCTGTTGGTATATGAGTCATGCGCACAGCGCTATCTGTTGTATTAACTGATTGCCCTCCTGCACCACTACTACGATATACATCTACTTTTAAATCACTTTCTTTTATCTCGATGTCAACATTTTTTTGTTCGGGCATAACGATTACGGTTGCGGTTGAAGTATGAATACGTCCTTGTGTTTCAGTAGCGGGGACCCTTTGAACTCGATGAGCACCACTTTCATATTTTAATTTTGAATAAGCTCCTTGTCCTTTTACTATGAATTCAATTTGGGTAAATCCCCCTGCTTCGCTCGACATTTCATAAATTACTTCTACTTTAAATCCGTTGTTGATAGCGTATTTACAATACATTTCATAAAGATCTCCAGCGAAGATGTTAGCTTCATCGCCACCTGCAGCTCCTCTTATTTCAATAATTACATTTTTATAATCATTCTCATCTTTTGGCACTAATAATATTTTTAATTGTCCTTCTATTTTGGCCTTTTCTCCATCAAATTTTGCTAATTCTTCTTTAGCTATAGAACCTAATTCCTTATCGTTAACTAATTCTTTAGTTTCGTTTATTTGATTTTGAATATTTTTATACTTTTGGTATATCGAAACAATTTCTTCTAAATCTGCTTTCTCTTTAGCTATTAAAGTTGCTTTTTTTATATCTCTTAGTACTTCTTCGCTTATTAAATCATTATCTAGTTGATTATATTTTGCCAAAATATTATCTAATCTTTCTATCATAAAATCACCTTCCACAAGGAATTATTCTTCTAATTCAGTATCTTCTTCAACAATTTCTAAATCTTCTATATCGTTTAATTCCTCATCGTCATCAATTGATTCTTCACTACCTAAATCATCAATTCCATCTTTGTCAAGGTCAAATTCGTCTTCCTTTTCAAGGTTTTCAGTATCTTCTTCATCTAATTCTTCGTATATGTCCTCAAAATCTTCTTCACTCTCATCAACCACTGTATTTACGACATGATTTTCTTTCAAATCCCATTCTGCACTATTTAATAATATAAAACGCTTGTCAGTAGTTAACGATGTAAAAAAGTCTCCAATTAAAGCTTCATATTCTTTATCGCTCATTTCCAAAAGTCGACAAATTTCTTTAAACAAAGCGACCGTTGTTTTTGGTTCTTTCCCTTTTTTTATAATATGGTATGCAATATCCTTATACGATAAAAGTTCTAATTCATCTTTACTCATTTTTGAAATATCCATTTTTTCCTCCTACATTTCATTTGGAGCGTCTACTCCAATCAAATTTAAAGCATTTTTTATAACTATTTTAATTGCCTTCATTAGCAATAGACGTTCATTCGTATAAACATCATCATCAGTTAAAATCTTCTCATGATTATAATATATGTGTAACATGTTTGCAAGGTCATAAACGTAATTTGTTATTAAATGAGGTAATTTTTTTTCAGCACTTGCTTCGATGATGTCCTTAAATTCGTTTATTTTAAATAAAATATCATATGCATATTCATTATCAATGGTAATAAATTGAGATGTTTCCTTCACTTTTTTTTCTTTTAACAGTGAACAAATTCTCGCATGGGCATATGAGACATAATAAACAGGATTGTCATGGGCCTTTTTAACTGCCATATCAATGTCAAAATCCATTTGGGTTTCTATATTTCGCATAGCAAAGTAATATCTTGCGGCATTAACCCCAACTTCTTCAATGAGATCTTCTATTGTAACTACTTTCCCTGTTCGCTTACTCATTTTTATTTCTTCTTTGCCTTTAAATAATCTGACCATTTGAATTATTTTAATTTCTAGTTTGTTACTGTCATACCCCAAAGCCTCAACAGCTGCTTTTAATCTTGGAATATATCCGTGGTGATCTGCTCCCAGAACATCTATTACTTTTTCATTACCACGATCAAATTTATCAAGATGATTAGCTATATCAGGAGTTATGTAAGCATATTCCCCATCTTTCTTTATAAGTACTCTATCTTTTTCATCCCCATACTTAGTAGATTTAAGCCATAAAGCTCCTTCTGCTTCATATGTTTCTTCTTTTTCTTTCAATTTAGCTATTGCTTCTTCTATTCTTCCTTTTTCTCTAATTTTTTGTTCACTAGTCCATATATCAAATTCTACTCTAAAATTTTTCAAATCTTGTTTAATTTTGTTAAGTAGTATTTCTATGCCAAAATCTTTAAATTTTGCTGTATCCTCATCAAGCCAACTATCTTTATGTTCATTATAAATAATTTTAGCAACATCTATTATTTCCCTGCCGTTATAACCGTCCTCTGGCATATCTTCGTTTAACCCACATAATCCTTTATATCTAGCTTTAATTGACTTACCTAGATTGTTAACTTGATTTCCATCGTCATTTATATAATATTCTCTTTTAACATCATAACCAGCAAAATCTAAGATTCGGCATAAACTGTCTCCATATGCCGCCCCTCTAGCGTGCCCTAAATGAAGAAACCCAGTTGGATTAGCACTTACAAATTCTACATTTATTTTTCTGTTGTTGCCAATGTTGGTTCTACCATAATTTTCCTCTTCTTTTATAACTTCTCCAATAATATCAAAGAGAGCTTTTTTATTAACAAAAAAATTAATAAAGCCTGGTCCTGCTACTTCTACTCTCTCAATATACTTATTTTTTTTAATATTTTCTACTAATTCAAAAGCAATATCCCTTGAATTTCTTTTTAACTGACTCGCTATTTGCAAAGCAATGTTTG
Source organism: uncultured Muribaculaceae bacterium (assembly GCA_964595115.1). Taxonomy (GTDB): domain Bacteria; phylum Bacillota_I; class Bacilli_A; order RF39; family UBA660; genus CAZQOT01. The sequence goes on from CAZQOT010000027.1 coordinate 11,446, forward strand.
TTGCATAATCACCGTTTTTTTTGTCAGTCGGAACATCCAACACAATATTAGCGTTAAAAACATCCATTTTTGATAAAGATTCTTCTATTACCTGTTTTATATTCTCTTTAATATTCATGTTATTCCTCCACTTTAAAATCTATAGAAAATAACCCTATTTCCTCGTTATTAATATTTAAAAGGTATTCTATATAAAAATTGTTATTTTCTCTTTTTAACACCATAGTTTCAGTCTCAATATTCATTTTATATTCAGGATCAAAAAGTTCATATAAAGAATTAGTCTTTTCGTGTTCATTGAAAATTAATTCTAATTTATATTCTTTTGATTCCCTCTTAATAATTATTTTGTTTTCTATTATAACACAGACCTCTATATCATTATCAAAGTACGTAATAATTCCCTTGCCTCTATCAATCTTTCCAATGGTGTTAATTATCGTCTCATTCTGCATGTTGTCAATATTTTTAACAGCAATTTTTATTTCTTCCATAAATCACCTTTTTTTTATTCGTTGCCATTATAACATAACTACCCAAAAAAAGAAATATAAATATTATTACAAATTCTAAAGCTCTGTAGGATTACAATAGAAGCGTGACATTGAAGTGGGTGTAATCCTACAGTGTGGG
>CAZQOT010000028.1:0-11862 GCA_964595115.1 uncultured Muribaculaceae bacterium
TAAAAAAATAATAATATTTAATATGACATTTAAAGTACTCCTTAGAAAAATAAAAAATACACCAAAAGCATTTAGAGGTGTTTGGAGATGGTACTTGCAAAAACTTGCAAGATTTTCTGTGTTTCCATCCTTTCTCAATTTATTTGGAATTCAACACCACAGAGCATGGCTATGGAAAATGTCAGGTTGCAACATAGGTAAGAATGTATCTATTGGTTGGGATGTTTATTATGATGTGGGCAATACAAACCTTATAACCATTGAAGATGATGTGTGGATTGCTAGCAGAGCATTAATTTTATGTCATAGAAGAGACATGTCTGTATATTATAAAGGTGAGCGTTATAAAGATGTGCCCCATGTAAAACTAGCAGTAACAATAAAAAAAGGAGCATGTGTTAGTATGGATGCTATAGTTATGCCTGGTGTGACAATAGGTGAAGGTGCTGTAGTTGGTGCGGGTGCTTTAGTTACAAGAGATGTGCCTGCTTGGACTATTGTTGCAGGTACACCTGCTAAAGTTATAAAAGAGTTGAAAAAACGTTCTTGAAAATTTTAATGATATTGTATATTGATTTTATTCCTACATTAGTAACTAAAATAAAAAGCAGAATATATATATTTTTTATTGGAGATGTATTTACTGCAATATTCAGTCCAAAAGCGAAATTAAATGTATTCTCAATGAGTGAATCAAAACCATTTTTGCTAACTCTTGAAATTTTATAATACGATGACAATAGATAGATTTATTAAAGAAAGTGGCTATTATAAAACTCTTAAGTCTATATTGCTGAATTTATTTATAAAATCAGGTGCAAATTCTATTTTGCGAAGACTAAACAGAACGCCTCGTATATTATTCTGGCATGGGGTAGATATAAATCCAGATTCTAAAGTTGAACCTGAATGTATTAATAAAAGCGATTTCATTAAACAGATAGATTATTTACGGAAGTATTATGAGATAATTTCTATTGAGGAATTTGAAAAACGATTTTTCAATAGTTCATTTACAAATAGAGAAGTAGTTCTTACGTTTGATGATGGATATGCAAATAATTTATATATTGTAGAACCTATTTTAAGTAAACTCAATTTGCCATTTACTGTTTTTGTATCTACAGAGCACGTTACTACAGGGCAACTTTTTCCTACTTCAATAAATAGAATTATTACTATAGGTGCGGGATTAAATAAAGTTCAAATACCGTCTCAGAATCTTAGTTTTAATCTTATAAATGAAGTCGAAATAAATGATGCAACATCAAAGATTTCAAATCTATTAAAGACTTTGCCATTAAAGCAAGTTAGGAATGTAACTAATGATTTGATTAATAATGTTAGCAATCAACATTGGTTTGAGTTGATGGAGAAGTATAAATCAGTAAGACCATTGAATTGGGATGAAGTAATAGAATTGTCTTCAAAGAAAGGGGTAACTATAGGTTCACATTGTATGTGGCATATATGTTGTCATTCTAATCAATTGAAAAGTGATTTAAAAGATCAAATTGAATTAAGCAAAATTGAAATAGAAGAGAAGCTAAATAAGAAATGCAAGTATTTTGCTTATCCAAATGGTGATTATACAGCTTATTCAAATAATATAGTAAAAGAAAATTACTCCTTAGGCTTTTCAACTGAAAAGAAAAATATAAACAGAATTAAAAACAACACTTCAATTATACCTAGAATAGGAGTAGTTCGTAACCTGAATAGTTTTAAAATACTAACGAATTTATATCCAGAAAAATGACTATAAATAGATTGTTTAGAGCAATATTAAGTAGACTTGGAATAAGGTGGGGAAAATACTATATCATGCAAACTGATATTGATATTGATGTAATTAACCAGCAGTTTTCTAAATTATCTGATAAAATAGAACATAAAATAATGAAGCTTACATACGAAGATTTTTATAAAGGTGAGAAAAGTTTTTGTACCGACAAGAAAATGAATAAATACAAGGAATGGTTTAGTGATTCGGATAGAGAGGCTTATGAGATAATAATTGATGATGTTTTAGCATTTTCTTCATGGATATTATATGATAAAGTTGAATTAACAAACAAAACTGTTATTGATAAATATGATAATCATGCATTATTACAAGATGATTATTGTCACAGTAAATATAGACGTTTGGGCTTTCATAGTTACGTAACCTTGCATCGTTTAAAGGTCGCTTTCGATTATATGCAATATAAACAAGCTATATCAATCGTAAATATAAATAACACTCCATCAATAAAAACCTATAAAAACTCAACATTAAAAATAAAAGAAGTAATTACTCTTTACAGTTTATTTGGTAAAGAGATATTAAGATATAATTAAAATGATAGTTACTAAAGACGTTTTTTTCGACATTCAATCAAAAATGGATTATATTTCTTACGATCAATCCATGGGTTATCATGATTTTACAAACAATAATGAAACTGTTTATTTTATTGATGATATTGATAACCCAACTCTATGCGCATGGGGTACTGTGGCAAGAAAGTTTAAATTTATTTCAATTTTGAGGATTTCTGGGGAGTCGTACAAAAACAGCATATCACATAAAGACTATGAGAAGTTTTATTCTCAAATTATAGAAGACTCTTCTAGTTATACTCTTATTGACATAGTGAATAACAATCAATATTCTACCGATTATGAATTGGGTATTCGTTTAGCAGGTTTTATTAGGCCAATGGTGTTTTCTGCTAGCCCTTTATCTATTTTGCTTGATTTTAATAAAGAAAACAAAAGAAGTCGTTCATGGAGAAGAAATGTAAATGCAGCATCAAAAAATGATCTAAGTTTTGTTTATATTGAAAATCCAAATGATAATGATATTGATATATTTGTAGAAATGTATTCTGAATTGTCAGATCGCAAAGATTTAGGTTCTCATATTAATAGTCATAATATTAAAAACTTACTTTCAGACAATAAGTACTTCCTTTTTTTCGTTATGAAAAATGATGAATATCTGGCTGCAAGGATTGTTTATATAAACAATGAAACAAGTTATGATACATATGCTGCTAACTCTGATAAATCTATAGAATACAGAGGCACTACTTATTTTATGATGGAATCAATATTCGATTTTTTAAAAGATAGAGGCGTAAAAGAGTTTGATTTCGGTAGAATTGGAGTTGGACTAAGGAGTAGCAACGGTGTATATAGATTTAAAGCATCTTCGGGTGGTGATGTAATTAATTATAACTCATCGTGGGTGTATTGTAAGAATAAGTATATGGATATGTTATATTCTACGGCTTTATATTTACGGGTGAATAAATATTAGTATAACACAATGATAATAAATATATTAGTTTTCTTTTTACTTATATTAGGAGCATTTCTTGTAGATATACAAACAATGCTTTTTATGTTTTTCTTTTATATTTTCGGTATAGCTATTGTATCGATCTTCAATAAAAAAGAAAAAGTCATTCTAGTTAGAATTTATATGATGTTATTTTGTGCAGGTGCTTCGTATATGTTAGCATCTTATGCATATATGACCTATCATGATTACAGCTATTTATTTAGTTTTGATGCAATTGATTCATTTATACCAGATATAGAGAATTATTTATCGGCTGGCGGTTATTTTTCTGTTGTTAGTAGTATTTTGAAGGATTATAGTTTTTTTGATAGGAATATTGTAGGATATAATATTTATGCAGCGGCTTTTGGTTATATTGGTAATCTTTTTGAGGTGAATTTTTACGTTGGACAACAGATTTCAGTACTTTTTTTATATTCATTTGTAGGTGTTGTTTTGTACAAGTTATTTCGTGTTAATAGATTTAATAAGAAAAAAAGCTTTCAATATGTGTTAATCATATCATTTTCATCAATTATTTTCTTTTTTTCTTCATTGATTACTAGAGATATTCATATATTATTGTTGTATTTATTAGCCATTTATTTTACTTTTAAAAAATCATTTTCAATTGTAAATTTATTGAAATTGATTTTGGTTATCATTATATGTATTACTTTTCGAGTTGAATCAGGATTGTTCCTTGTGGTGCTTATACCTACTTATTTGCTTTTATCACTTCAGCAATCACGGCAAAAAACTATTGTGTTAATTTCGTCTACTATTATTGGAATTATTTTTCTTTCTGTCGTAATTTCAAATTATAATACTGTAAAATTCATTTTTGATAAAAATCAAGAAATTTATGTTGAAGATATTTCAGAAGGGAGTGGAGTAATTTCAATTTTACAAAAAATACCGGTAGCTGGTGATTTTGCTTCAATTATATACAATGCTGCTCAACCCTTACCCTTTTGGGCCCATTTTAATCCACCTAAAGGTTCTAATAGGGTAGAAATGTATAATATTATGAATTTTCCAAAATCAGTTGCTTCTTTTTTTAATTGGTTAGTGATTGTGTATATTTTATATTGGCTTTTTTCAAAGAATCAGAGAAGCAAAACTAAAAATCTTATTTCAAAGCCACTAAAGTATCAATTATGGATAGGTTTAGTGTTTTTATTTATGCAATCTGCCGTTATTGCACAAAGACGTTTGATGGCGTATTATTGTGTATATTATATTTTATTCTTTATTATTTATAGTAGTATAAGTACAAAAGATAAAAAAATAATTACCTTTATTGCAATTTCGAGCTTTATTTTTTTACAAATAACTAGTGTTATTTATTTGTCATGATGTGGATAATATATTAAATTGATATTGTTGATTGACATTATAATTAGTTCCATAAACAAACAATACTTGAATTAAAATTATTATTACGTAATATGAAAATATTAATTATCGACAATTCGGCATTAACAATGATTGATGATGATTTCACAATTGAACCAGGCATGGGAAATTTTGCTAAAGAATTACGAGATTTAGGTAATGAGATAAGATTTTTTGGCCAATTAATCCCAACAACTAAAACAACGGTTAATGCTTTTAGTTTTAATAAAAACAACATTCAGGTAGTAGGAAATAAAAAAATTAAATGCAAAATATTAAATTATGTAGTATTATATTTTAAAATTATTCCTCAAATTTTGCATGCAGATTTTGTTTATCTCTTCTATCCTAGTTCATTTAGATATGTTGTAATACTTACTAAATTGTTTGGGAAAAAATATGGTTTATATGTTCGCGGTGATTTAGGTATACATGATGCTTATTCAGATTTTATATATAAGTCGGCTTATACAGTTTATACAGTGTCAGGTGTATTTACTGACTATGTAAATAAGGTTTCTAACAATAACAATGCACACACCATTAAACCTATGTTGCAATTCGATTACAATGATATTGTAACAGATAGGATATATACAAATAAAGACACTTATGAATTGTTGTTTTTTGCTAGATTGACTGATGCAAAAGGATTAAAAGAATTGATTTTATCAATGTCACTATTGATTAAAACTCAAAGTCTACATTTAACTATAGTTGGTACTGGTCAATATATAGATGAAGTTGAAAATCTTATTGCACAAGAAAATTTATCAGAGTTTATAACGTTAGAAGGTGGTGTGTATGACTTAATAAAAAAACAAGAATACTTTAAAAAGGCCGATATTTATATTCTTCCTTCGTATAATGAAGGATTTCCGCGTACCTTATATGAGGCAATGGTATTTGGTATCCCTATAATAACTACTTTTGTTGGTGGAATTCCAAGTTTGATGAAGGATAAAATAAATGCATTAGAAATAAAAGTAAGGTCAGTTGATAGCATAGTAGAAGTGGTTACTGATGCAACCAATAATTATGTAGAAATAATGAAACCTATTGCTCAAAATGCCACTTTATTAATATCTGATTTATTAGCAAAAGAAAAATTATCACATGCGGAAAGTTTGAATTCAGAATTAGAAAACTTAAACAAATAAAAAACAATTAATATTAGATAATATGCAAGCAATAATACTAGCTGCTGGATTAGGCAGAAGATTGGGCCAGTTGACCCAAGACAATACAAAATGCATGATCAAAGTTAATGGAGTTCCATTAATTGACAGAATGCTAAATCAAATAGACCATCGTAACTTTAACCAAATTGTTATAGTAATTGGATATGAAGGCAGTAAGTTAATAAAGCATATTGAAACGCTTGATATAAAAACACCAATTATATATGTAAATAATCCGATTTATGATAAAACAAACAATATCTATTCTTTGTATTTAGCTAAAGATTATCTAAAAGAACATGAAACGATTCTATTTGAATCTGATTTGATATTCGAAGATGCAGTACTTGATAAAATAATCGATGATTCTTACCCAAACCTTGCATTAGTTGCAAAGTTTCAGAGTTGGATGGATGGCACATGTCTAATGATAGATGATGACGATAGAATTGAGAGATTTATTACACATGTTAATTTCAAATTTGAAGATATACATGATTATTACAAAACAGTCAATATTTATAAATTTAGTAAAAGCTTCTCCATTGAGTATTATATTCCTTTTTTGGAAGCATATTTAAAAGCTCTTGGTAATAATGAATATTATGAACAAGTCCTTAAAGTTATTACTTACTTAGACAATCCTCAAATAAAATCTATACGTTTAAATGAAGAGTCTTGGTATGAAATAGATGATATTCAGGATTTAGATATTGCAGAGTCGATTTTCGCTGAAAAAGAAGACAAATTAGCCAAAATAGAAAAAAGATTTGGAGGTTATTGGCGTTATCCTAAACTTATTGATTTTTGTTATTTAGTAAATCCCTATTTTCCAAATGAGAAATTAAAATCAGAAATCAAGGCTAATTTCGATATATTGATTTCTGAATATCCATCAGGAATGAAAGTCAATAGCTTGCTTGCTGGTAAAGATTTTGGACTACATCAAGATAATATTGTTGTAGGTAATGGTGCTGCAGAACTAATCAATGCTCTTCTGAATAGTTTAGCTGGAACTTATGGTGTAATAAAACCAACTTTCGAAGAATACCCCAATAGATTATCTAAAGATAATATCATTGCCTTTACGCCGCAGAATAAAGATTTTTCTTATGTTGCAGATGACATCATAAATTATTTTGGAGATAAAAGTATTGATTCACTAATTTTGATAAATCCAGATAACCCATCGGGTAATTTTATTCCTTATCACGAGCTTATCCGTATTTGTAATTGGGCAAAAAAGAAGAAAATATTGATGATTATTGATGAGTCATTCGTTGATTTTTCGGAAGAATCAATTAGTAATTCATTGCTCAATAATGAAATTATAAACAATTATCCAAATCTGATTGTGATAAAAAGTATATCCAAATCCTATGGTGTACCAGGACTAAGATTAGGAGTGCTTGCGAGTGCAGATGAAAACTTAATTGCTTTAATAAAAAAGAGTCTTTCTATCTGGAATATAAATTCTTTTGCTGAGTTTTTTCTGCAAATTTTTAATAAATATACTAATGCCTATGCAGTGGGTTGTAGGAAATTAGCTATTGAACGAAAACGCTTCATAAATGAATTGGCTAAAATTCCTTATCTAAGACCGATACCTTCACAAGCTAATTATATTTTGTGTGAAGTATTAGCTCCTTATACTTCAAAAAAAATTACTACAGAATTACTAGATCAATTTAATCTTTTTATAAAAGACTGTAGCACAAAAGATGGTTTCGAAGGCAAACAATATGTTCGTATAGCTGTAAGAGATACAAATGATGACAATAAATTAATAGAATGTTTAACTAATTTGAAGGTTGGCTAAAAACAAAACAACTTAAATATTATGTTGATACTTTAACGATGAAAAATAAAATAGATTGTCAATAACATTGGTTAATTCGGTATGAAGAATGAAGAAGTACTTTTAAAAGGCTAAATTTATTGTCATTTACTATTCTCTAATATAAAACTTATTACTATGAAAAAAAATGTAGTTTTCATTGTCCTTGATTCGTTCATATACGATAAAATAGGCAAACAACCGTATGGACCTTCTACAACACCTTTTTTGGATGAATTAAAGACAAAGACTATTCATACTACTAATTTATATTCACAAGGACCTTTTACTGAGGCTGGTATAATGCCCTTGTTAAGTGGGAATGACTCCCTGAATGAAGGTGGGTATATGCATAATCTAAATACAAAGAAAAATCATTATATTGATGTTTTTCACAAGAATGGGTATGAACATTATAATATTTTCTATCCTTACTTTATGTATTCAGATGAAACATTGGCAAAGATAGATTTTCAAATATTTAGTGCTGATTTTGTTTTTGGTAGTGTTTATAATCAGAGATTAGATTATTTCAGAAAACTTCATGATAATAAAAGATTAACAGAAGAGAATTATAAAGATGCTTTTTATCAATTAGATATAACTTTTTCAGCTTGGGGTAATTTTTTAAACTACTCTGATGAAACAAAAGAAAAGTACGAATTAATTGAAAATGTTTTAGAGGATTATGATTTTAAGAAAAACAGAAATGCTCTTTCAAAGCAATACAATATATATATCAGTGATAAGAAAGCATACTTACACTCAATTTTTAAAGAACAACTTGATCATTCATTATTTAAAATAGATAGTTTGCTTCTTGGGAATTTTTTAAATAGTTCATTGATTGATAAAAAACTGTATAAAGAGAATAAAGGATTTTTAAGAAAAGTCACTCTAAAACAGTTTTATTGTAATCTAATTAATAATAAAATTTCTTTTAGAAAATTATGTAGATCAGTTTATAATAATATAAAACAGAGACGTTTTTACGGTTATTTTAAATCAGTAGTTTTTTCACTATTTGCGGGTAGATTAAGTTACGATTTTAAAAAACATAAATTTGAAAAGGAGATGCCCTCTTTTTATACTCAAATTCAATATGGTTTAAAGGCTATTAATAAAAACAACAAAGGAAGACCTTTTATATTAACCCTTCACCCTCAAGATCTACATAATAGGAATTCTTTCTTTACTTTTGATACTAATATTGAAGCAGTATTTGATCAGGAAATGAAGAGTTTAAGAAAATATTTTAAAGAAGTTAAAAACAACTTTAAAGGTTCTTTGATATACGATTTTAGTATTGTTTATGTAGATCTATGTATTAAACGTTTGTTTCAACAACTATCTGAAATGAAACTATTAGAAAATACGCTTGTGGTTATTACATCCGATCATGGTTCATCGTATGTGAATGCACCTGTTAGAGATCGGTTTATAAACAACTATCATACAGAAAATTATAAAATACCCCTATTTATATATGACAATGGGAGGGCAGAGGTCTGTAATAGTTTTCATTCAAGCAAAGATGTTCTTCCAACTATATATGAATTATGTGGAATTGATATTCCAACTAATATAAATGGACGTTCTTTATTAGAGAATGGTTATTTTCCCAAATATGCAATTTCTGAATATTTAGGAGGTGGATGTCCTGATATGAAATTACGTCCTATACAATACATGATAAGAAACAGCTTTTATCTATTATCATATTCTGTCAGATTAGATCAAGATTTTAATGAAGGAGAAATAAAAGAGATTTACAACTTGAAAATAGATGTAACAGAAGAAAAAAATCTAGTGAACTCAGATTATGATAATAAAGATGTGAATGCACTTTTAGCAGATCTTAGAAGAAGGCATTTAGAGCTTCAAGAACGATATAAAATAAATTTAAAATGACTATCATATAATCATAAATACTTGTGATATGAGTAAAATATTAATAATAAAAAAAATAATTTTATATTTAAACTACCCTCGGTTTACTATACATATCTTATTATACTTTTTTTCGAATAATAAGACATATATAAAATCTGATATAAAAAGAAATTTAGAACACCATGATGTAATCTTAAATGCAATTTCTGGATTAGTTTTTTTATTGACTTTTGATAAGTATTTTCGCAATTTGTTTTATTACAGAATAGGTCATTTAAAATATATATGCAAGTGGATTGCAAAGCCTCATCCTTCTTTTGATATTGGTACATATACACAAATAGCGAAAGGTTTTTTAGTTGTACACCCTTTTTCCACAATAATAAATGCAATTTCTATAGGTGAAAATTGCATAATGAAAAATGACGTTACAATTGGTAGTAATAATGGTTTACCTTTAATAAAAAACAATGTTGAAATTAATGTTGGATCTATTATAATAGGTGATATAACTATAGGGAATAATGTGGTAATAGGCGCAGGCTCTGTCATTACAAAAAGTGTACCTGATAATTGTACAGTAATTGGTAACCCAGCATATATTATAAAAATAAATGGCCATAAAGTTAGAGAGTTATTATAAAACTATGAATTTAGTTATAAGTATTTCTTTCCAAAAAAAATATTATGAGAAAATTATTACAAATAGACGTATGTGCAAATTCTGGATCAACGGGCCGTATAGCCGAAGGAATTGGTGAAGTAGTAATGGCTAATGGTTGGGAATCACATTTAGCTTATGGCCGTTTTGCCAATAAAAGCAAAAGTAACTTAATTAAAATAGGGAGTACTTTTGAAATAAGATTACACGGTCTTTTAACACGAATATTTGATAATCACTCACTAGGGATTTCTTCTATGAAAGATACTAAAAGATTTATCAAAAAAATTGACAAAATCAACCCTGATATAGTTCAGATACATAACTCACATGGATATTATCTAAATAATGAAGTATTATTTAAATATCTAGCTCGAAAAAACATACCTGTAGTTTGGACTCATCATGATTGTTGGGCTTTTACGGGACATTGTTCATACTTTGACTTTGTGGGATGTGATAAATGGAAAACTCAGTGTTATTCATGCCCTCAAAAACGATCTTATCCTGCATCTTACTTTATAGATAATTCTAAAAGAAACTATTTAGAAAAAAAAGAGTTATTTAATAGCATTAAGAATATGACTAATGTTCCTGTTTCTTATTGGCTTGGTGATTTATTAAAAGAAAGTTTTTTGAATAAATATCCTATAAAAGTTATTCATAATGGAATTGATTTAAATGCATTTAATGTTAAAGAAAATGAGAATCTTAGATCAAAGTATAATATAGAAGGAAGGTTTGTTCTACTAGGTGTTGCTGGCCAATGGAGTAGAAGGAAAGGATTAAGTGATTTTGTGAAATTATCTCATAAACTACATGAAGATGATGTTATTATTTTAGTAGGGTTGACAAAAAAACAAATAAAATTACTTCCTAATAATATCATAGGTATTCAAAAAACAGAAAGTGTTGAAGAGTTAGCAAAATTTTTTTCAATGGCAGATTTATTCATTAATCCAACATATGAGGATAACTTTCCTACAACAAATCTAGAAGCACTAGCTTGTGGTACTCCCGTTGTTACATATAATACAGGAGGTAGTGTTGAAAGCGTAGATGAAAAAGTAGGTTGGATAGTAGAACAAGGAGATATAAAGTCGTTATATAAAATAGTTGCAGAATTGAAAAATGAACCTGAATTATTGCGAAAAGTAAGAGAGAAGAATTGCAGAATCAAGGCCGAGAGATTATATAATAAAGATATAAAATTTAAAGAATACTTTGAGCTCTATAAACAACTAATAGGTGAAAATATTTAAGGTCTGATTTATAAAAAATGAATATCCGTTTTCATGCATCAAAGGATCCAACTAAATGCAATACAGGCAATTAGCAATCTCTCAAATAATCGATCGCTCAGAAATCTCCGGTTGAGCTTGTAGGTAAACTCATCCAGGTAATTCTGCAAATAGGAGTCATCAATATGATGAAAGTTGTTCAGAAAGTTTCGTTTCGCGTTACTGATACTGATATGAACCCATGGAAGTTCCTTCCCGGCATCTTGTATCCGTTCGGCGTACTGCATCTTGATTTGAGTGAAGCGGCCGAGTACCTTTGG
>CAZQOT010000029.1:0-11691 GCA_964595115.1 uncultured Muribaculaceae bacterium
AAGACTTGAGATATTATATATGACAATTCCATTAAATCACCACACCCTTATACTATTCTGTAACTTTACTTTCTTCTTTATCATCTATTTCTTGTTTTAAGTTATACAGAATATTTATTGCTTCCATCGGACTAATTTCAAGTGGTTTTAGTTCTTTTATTTTGTCTATTACATCACTATATTCACTAGATTTTGGAATATCAAAGGTCAATTCCGACTGAACAAAAATATTTTGTTTATCTTTTGTCTCATATACTCTAAGTATTTCATTAGCTCGTTTGATAAGAGAATTAGGTAATTTGGCTAGCTTAGCTACATGAATACCATAACTTTTATCGATTGAACCATCTTTTATCTTGTGTAAAAAAGTTATATTGCCATCTTCTTCATGAGCTGAGACATGAACATTCTTTACATTAGTAAGAGTGCTTGCTAAGTCAACTAATTCATGATAGTGAGTTGAAAATAATGTTTTACATTTTATATTGTCATGACATATTCAATAATGGCTTGAGCTAAACTCATACCATCATAAGTAGCTGTTCCACGACCTAATTCATCAAATAAGATTAAACTATCTTTGGTAGCATTTTGTAGGGCATTATTAGCTTCTATCATTTCAACCATAAAGGTTGATTCACCACTTACTAAATCATCACTAGCACCAATTCTTGTAAATATTTTATCAAAAATGGGAAGCGAAGCACTTTTACATGGAACAAAACATCCTATTTGGGCCATAATGATAATCATAGCAAGTTGTCTCATATATGTTGATTTACCTGCCATATTAGGTCCTGTAATTAATAAAATATCAGTATCATTATCCATCATAATATCATTTGGTACAAACTCATCATCCATAACTCTTTCAACAACTGGATGTCTTGAATCTTTAATATTAACATTGCGATCATCAGTTAGGATCGGTCTAATATAATTGTTTTTTTCGGTACAAACAGCAAAAGATAATAATACGTCAATTTCAGATAAAGACTTAGCTATTGCTTGAATATCATGAATATATTTTTTAACTTCATCCCTAATTTTCATAAAAAGATTATATTCAAGCTCAACAATTTTTTCTTCAGCTCCTAAAATAAGGGTTTCTTTTTCTTTTAATAATGGTGTAATATAACGCTCGCAGTTCGCTAAAGTTTGTTTCCGTTCATAACCGGCATCTTCTGGAATCATTGCTATTTGGCCTTTAGATACTTCAATGTAATAACCAAATACTTTATTAAATCCAACCTTTAAGTTCTTAATACCAGTTTTATTGCGTTGTTCTGTTTCCATTCTTAGTATGAAATCAGTTCCGCCACGTCTATTCTCTTTTAATTCATCTAAATCTTTATGAAATCCTTCTTTGATCAAGTATCCTTCTTTTAAAGTCATTGGGGGATTTTCATAAATACTATTTTCTAATAATTCATGTACATTATCTAACGTAATTAATGGCTGATAAAAGTTTATTTGTTCTAATATTTTCTTAATATCTGGTAATACTTTTAATGATTTTTTTAATTGTAATAAATCTTTAGCATTAGCATTGCCATAAGCTATCCGACCTGTTAATCGTTCCAGATCATATACTTCGTATAATAAAGCTTGTAATTCTTCTTTTAAAATAAATTCTTCGAGTAATATTTCAACGACATCATAACGTTGTTCAATTAGGTTTTTATCTGTTAAAGGATTTTCAATCCATCTTTTTAGCATTCTACTACCCATAGCCGTCTTAGTCTTATCAAGTAACCATAGAAGCGAATAGTTTCTTGATTTTAATCTTGAATTTTCTACTAGCTCAAGATTTCTTTTGGTATAAATATCCATTTTTAGGGATGATTTATAATCTTTTATTATAACCTTTTGCAAATGATCTAAACTACGCTTTTGTGTTTCATTTAAATATGTTAATAAATGTTTAATTGTTTCAATATATCTTATATCAGTAATATCTTCATATAAATGCTTATATTCTTTTAAATCCTCAATCTTATCATAAACAGATACAACCATTCTAAATTTATTTCTAAATATATCAATGACACTTTTATCTACTTTATCATCTATTACTATCTCTTTGATACCTAGTGAAACAACTTCTGATATTAGAGAATTAATATTATGTTCAAGCATAATAGAATTAAATTCACCAGTTGAAATATCAGTATAAGAAATGATATAGCAATGATTAAAATCTTTTATATTACCTATATAATTGTTGCTTTTTTCATCTAATAATTCACCTGACATGACTGTTCCCTTAGATACTATTTGTAATACTTCTCTTTTAACTACACCTTTAGCATCTTTAGGGTCTTCTACTTGCTCACATATTGCGACCTTATATCCCTTATCAATTAATTTATCAATGTAATTATTAACGGCATGATGGGGAATACCACACATTGGAATTCGATCATCTAAACCAGCATTTTTGCCTGTTAAAACCAGTTCTAATTCATGAGAAGCTGTAACAGCATCTTCAAAGAACATTTCATAAAAATCTCCTAAACGAAACATTAGAATAACATCTTCATAATTATCTTTAATATCCATATATTGAGCCATCATGGGCGTTATTTTATTACGATCTACTTCACTTCTCTTCATGTTATCACCTACATACAAATTATATCATAAAAATGCATTTTATTATTTAATTAGATAAGCGAAATTTATTAAGTTTTTTGATAAATCATAACATATTACGAAATAAATCTATGGTTATATAAAAAAGTGTATAACATTATTTTACACACTTGATTTATTCCTCACAACCTTCATAACCTTCTTTAATATACTCAATCTCACCTTTTAATAGACAATTATCAATATTAATGTCGTAATCCCTATAGTCATATTTTATAGTTCTTTCATATCCTGATGTAAAATTATGAACTGATTTACCTTTTTTATCAATATCATTGACTATATCTACTAATTCGGAAACAAATATATCATCTATTATTCCCCTTCCCTGTCCATCAATGATATATGGATAATGTCTACCATTACCCTTTTCTAAGTCCCTACTAGATATATAAGTGATAATAAAATTAATAGTTGAACCATAATCATATTCCATAACCATTTTCTTTTCTTTAGAAAAATTCACTTTGGATAGTTTTGTTATATCGGCATCAATTAATTTATCTCTACCTTCATAATCTTCAGCAGCAATCATACAATCATATCTATCTTTACCATGCTTTATGTTATATAAATGATATGCTAAAGAATCAAATGTTGCTAATATAGTATAAGCTAACTCAGCTACTGTTTTACTATCCGTTATTTCAATTGCTCTCCAAATTTTATTTTCTAATTCTTTTACTTCTACTTTAAAGGTTAAAACTTTAGTCATGCTTTTCTTCTCCCTTCAAATATTTATCAATCATTTTATCAAAATCAGAAACGTATGTTTTATCTTGAATCACATTATATTTAGTTTATCTAATTCTTTTTCATTTAAATAGTTTTTTGCAACAATTACACCTTCTTTTCTAATCTTGCCTTTAGGAGAATTCTTCCAATTTGTTAATCACATATTTGGCTTATTAGAATCAACTCTTTCATAGATTATTTCAGTTGCTGTCTTACCTGTTATCGCGTAATGCTGTTATTACTCTATCTCTGGGCTAATTAAAGTAGATTAAATTCCATTATTTATTGCCCTTTTCATCACTCGGCATCACTTTGCTTCACTCAACAAAATGAGTAAAATGTATTCAAATTAGTATTAAAAATCTAAATTCTTACAAATAATTTTGCAATCATTCTAATAAATGTTTTTCATTATTTACTTCTTCTTGCAATTTTTCTAATTCTCTTATATTTTTGTTATTTTGCAATGCTTTCATTTGTCTCCTAGCAGAATTATTTAATCTAACTAATCTTTCACTTTGAGAAATGTTATTTTCTATTAATTCTGCATTAGTATTTTGTAAATTATTTAAGATTACTAAATGAAGCAAATCTGTATAATCCCTTATATTCCCCTTTTTTGATAATTCAGGATTAGCTTCTCTCCATTCTTTAGCAGTCATTCCAAATAGAGCAACATTTAATACATCAGCTTCTTCCGCATAAATAAACTTGATTTGCTTTTCAGTAAGAGCTGGTACTATATATTCTTTTATTGCATCAGTATGAACTACATAATTTAGTTTAGAAAGAATTCTATTAGCTTGCCAATCGATCTTTTCTTGATAAGCTTCATTAGTTTTTAACCTTTCAAACTCGGTTATTAAATATAGTTTAAATTCAGGAGATAACCAACTTGCAAATTCAAAAGCAATATCTGGATGTGCATACGTTCCAATACTATATCTTCCACCTTTTGATACAAATCCAATTGCATTTGTTCTTTTAATCCATTGTGTTGGTGACATTGCGAATGAATTTTTTCCATATTCAGTTTTAATTTGGTCGAATTCGACCAAATTAAAATCAGCGTTATGTATTTGTTCCCAAAGTCCAACATAATCAATGGTTGTTACTCTTCTTAACCAATTTTTCACTGTAAACGATGGATCAGAAGAATTTTGATATCTTGCTAAATCTGTTAATGAAATATAATTAATATTTCCAATTCTTAAAATCCCAACTTTATTTTCTTTAACAATTATTTCTGTTTTTACTAAATCTGATATCAATACTTTCATCTCCCTTTCAAATGTTAATGTTTTCTACATCTTACATTTACTATAATATTTTACTCCAAAATAAGTTCCATCTTTTTTAAAACCTGCTTTTAGCATAACTTTAGAAGATTGAGTGTTTAGTTCATTACACGAACATTCAAATAAATAATATCCACCATCATCTAATACCAACGTATCAGCATCTAATATCCAATTTTTTATACACTATAACTCTTCTTCTTTTGTTAATAACGGATATTTAATATGTGTTGATAATTTTTTATCCGTAATTATCTCATAAACCGCATAATATCTGACTCTTTATATCTTCTTAATATTAATCCTTTTGTTTCTAAAATTTGAACTTAACATTATTACCATTTCCTTTCAATTTTAATAATTAGAACTCTAATTATACTCGAATAAACACTAAAGTTCTCGAATTCCATAATTAAAATGTATCTAATTCTATTTAACAGTTCTTCAAAATAATCTTGTCCAAATATATAATTAGGATTTTTTAGTCTTTCATCATCCATCGCAAAACCCTTTATCATATATTCTTTTAGTACCTTAGTTGCCCATATTCTAAACGTCGTGGCTTTTCTATAATTAACACAATATCCAACCGATATAATTGCGTCAAAATTATAGAAATTAGTATTATAATTCTTACCATCTGAGGCAGTTGTTCAAATTTTTCGGATAACTGAATTTTCATCTAATTCACCACTTTTGAATATTTCCTTCAAATGATAATTTATTGTATTTGTTTCACCATCAAACAATTAAGCTATTTTAGCTGTTTAACCATATCGTTTGCGTTCATTATATATACTTCTACTTTAACATCACTTTTTCGCACCTCATAAATTGTAAGATTAACTTCTACAATAATTATATCATACAAAAAGGGGATTATGTTTATCCCCTTTTATCATTATTTAATTTTCTTTTAATTTGTATTTGCTTACTACATTTGTAATGGCAAAGAAAAATAATCCAAATAATAGAACAATTCCCATATTAATAAATATTGGCAGTAAATTATCAAAATTAAATATCGATAAATTTGCAATATCATTATTATTCTTTATAAACCAATATGATGGTAAGAATCTTGCTATCCCAAGGACAAAATCACCTAAAAACTGTTGAGGAACAAAAGCCCCACATATAAAGCTTGATCCAAGAGCTACAACATTAACGATTCCACTTATTGCTTCTTTACTCTTAACTAAATTACCAATCAAGAAACCAATTGATAGAATAGTTATTGAAAATATAAATGAATTTAAGATCATCAACAAACCAGCTTGTGTTAACATATCAGACCCATATAAGAAGAAACTCATAATAACATATATCAGCCATACGATCATCATTATACATAAATTACTTAAGAACAATGAGCGATTAATACTATTATAAGAGGTGTGACTTATTAAATTTCTTCTTTTGATATTCCTATTTCTAAATGAATTCATAATCATACCGATAATAGAAACACATATTGCAATTAAAGTATAATTAGAAAAATTATAGTAATATCTAGCACTATCTAATTTAGAAGCAGTCTTAGCTTCTGGCATAGTAACTTCAATTGATTCATTTAAATCTTTCTCTACATTAGTTGCTAATAATTCTTCATCCATACCACTAGAAACATATATCTTTGCGACATTTAAAAATCTATTTAATAACATTGATAAATAAGTTGCTCTATATGAATCAGGCACTTTCATTGTTTCTATTTCTGGTTTTAATCCTGCCATAAATTGTTCGGTAAAATGCTTGGGAATAATTAAAACATAGTCAACTTCTCTAAAGAAAAGAGCATCTCTAATATCATTATCACTGTTATTAATTTTAACAATGTCAGCATTTCCTTCTATATAATCAGTAAATACCTCAATTAAAGTAGTCCTCTCATCATTATTAATAATTGATACTTTAGGTTTAGCTGCTGTAAAATCGCCTTCGGGATTAGAACTGGCTGAGGATGAGATAACAGCAAAGAAAGTAAAAATAGCAGTATAAAGAATCATTATCGGAATAAAGCTTTTTGCAATTTTAAAATAATTTTTAAATACTATCATATGATTTCCTCCTTATTAAGAAATAAACTATTACTATCATGATTAGGAAGAAAACAATTAAGCTCATCACATTCCAAATATATCTATTTAAAGTTTCATAATAATACAAAGCATATAATCCATCAGTAATCATATTGACAGGATTAATGAATCCTATAAGTGGGACTTTTTGCGATATTATGTATTTCATTTGGGCCATCATCATGCCTGATAAAAACGAACACAACATCGTTACTGAAACAAGAATACCAGCTTTGGCATCTTCACTCTTTTTACTAGCGGCACCTACCACTGCTCCTAGGGAAATACCTGCTAAACTCCCCACCAGTGCCAAAAGTAATATATAACCTATTTGACTGCCAAATTCAATGCCTAATATAAACATTAAATATCCCATTACAATAAGCACTTCTGCATAATGAACTACTAAAGCTACTAACAAAGAAGCTAAGAGGACTTTAATTTTGTGGGTAGGAGCAACATTGATTCTAGCTCCCCTTTTACTTAAGTTAGCCTCTGTCTCATTAATAGCATTAACTCCAAAAAAACCTCCATATATACACATCATCCCAATCAATGTATAAAAATACATGACTGTAGAATTGTTATTTTTACCACTAGCATCAACAAAATATTCATCATTATCATTAAATTTTTCTAAAACTTCATTTTTAAGTGCTTCAGGATTAAACTCTACTATATGTCCTATAACACTAACTGTTTGATAATAATTATCGATAACACTTTTAATAATTGTTTGGGAAAGCCCATTAGATTTAACTACTAAAGAAGCTTTATCATCAATTATTATATATCCTACAACTTCATTATTATCAAGCATTTCTTTAGCCTCTTCCTTAGAAGAAACATATTCAGTATCAAATACCTGATTTTTATTATCTTTTGATACTTCTTCAATAAATGTTTTAAAGTTTACCTCTTCCCTATAATTCTGATTATCTATAACGGCAATTTTAATTGGTTTAAATTGTTCTTCTTTATTTAAGTTGGAAAAAGCAAGATTAAAGAAAGTGCCTAACGCTATTGGAAAAATAAGAGTCCAAAAAATCATAGACTTGTTTCTTAAAAGAACTTTTAAACGGTTAATAAATACATGACTAAACATATTAATCCCTTAATTCTTTCCCAGTGAGTTCTAAAAAAACATCATTTAATGTTGGCAACTCTGAAAATATTTTATTATATTGAAGTTTATTGTCTTTAAAGAAATCAACTAAATCACCTATATTATTATTGCCTTTTTTATACGTAATACGTAGTATGTTAGACTCAAATGTTAAATCCTCTATATTTTTAAGCTTTTTTAATTCTTCAATAACTTCTTTCTTTATTTCATCTATTTCAACTGTAACTTTTTCTTCAATACTTATTAAATCTTTCAATTGTTTTTCAGTTCCACTTGCTATAACTTTCCCTTTATCTAAAATAATTATTTCATCACATAATTGTTCTGCTTCTTCCATATAATGAGTTGTATAAATGATAGTTGCTCCATCTCTATTTAGTTTTTTTATTCCTTCAAGAATGTTATTTCTACTTTGGGGATCCACTGCTACCGTAGGTTCATCTAAAAATATTAATGTTGGTTTATGGGCTATACCACACGCTATATTAAGTCTTCTTAAAAGACCTCCAGACAATTGCTTAGGGCGTAATTTTCTAAATTCATTTAAACCAACTAGCTCTATAGCATCTTCAATATATTGTATTCTTAATTCCTTATTGTTAATGTAAAGACCACAGAAATAATCAATATTCTCATAAACGGTTAATTCATCAAAAACTGCAACATCTTGAAATACTACGCCAATTTCTTTTTTAATTTCATACATATCAGGAGACATTTCTTTCCCCATAATTTTAATACTGCCATTATCAAACTTTAATAATGATAGTAAACAGTTGATAGTCGTTGATTTTCCACTACCATTAGGGCCAAGTAATCCTAAAATTTTGCCTTTCTCTACTTTAAAAGACAATCCATCTACCGCTTTTAATTTACCATAACTTTTTTCCAAATTTTTTACTTCGATAATATTTGCCATTTATTCACCTCATTGATTTTTATTTTATCATATAAGATATTGAATCGTATTAGTTTTCATCAAAAAAATGTAAATTTATTGTTTTAAAAAAAGAATTCAACACGAATTCTTAATCTCTTCTCTTTTTACCGCTAGGATATATTTTAATTTTAACACTATCAATTACTTCTTTGTTAAACTCCTTTTCAGCTGGTGGAGAAGATATATTATGTTCTTTTGTTTGCGGATTTATAAATGCATTCAAAACTCCATCTTTAAAAAATATTTTAGCTATCCTTTCAGGCAAGATCATAACAGTTATACAATGTTTATAATGCTCTAACAACCTTTCTTCAGACTCATCAATTATGCAAAACAAATCATTGAGTGAATTATTATAAACAGCAGGTGTTATTTCTACTATTTTATCCGTACCACCGAATTTTGCAAATGTTCTCCTACCAATTAATAAATTAAGATCCTCACATCTGCCATCAGCCACTATATCTTTATAAAATAAAGCATTAATTTTTACTTCCATAAAACCTCCTACAATTTACTTAAATAATTTAGGGCATCTCTAAAAGTTGAGACTCCTATAAGTTTTATATTATAGTTGTTTTTTTTAACTATTTCAAGGGCTTCCTCATAATTATCTTCCATTGGTACTAAAAATATGTCAGCTTTAGCTTTAACGGCCCCTTTCAATTTATATTCTATGCCACTAATAGGTCCTACATTACCATCAATATCTATTGTCCCTGTTCCAACAATTGTATTGCCTTTAGTTAAATCATCTTTAACTAGTTTGTTATAGATTGCTAAAGCCATCATAAGACCCCCACTAGCTCCTGATTCATTTTCCCTAAAATTAAATTCAATTTGAGGATTAGTACTATATGAATACTTGGGAACAACAATAATACCAGTAACTAAAGTGTTATCATATTCAAACACTTTTGCCTTACGATTAACTCTATTTCCTTTTTTATCAATTACTTCAATCCCTAAATTATCCCCAACTTTGCTTTTTCTAACAATGCTTATATATTCTTTAAAATCAACTACTCTCATCCCCTCAATACTTATAATTTCATCTTTTATTTGCAAATCAGTATTTGCTCCTTCATCTATATAAACGATATAAAATTGAGTATCACTAATATTAACTTCTTTTCCTGCTTCTCTATAAGCTACCATCATGGCATTAGCATTAGCTTCCTCAAGCATTAAATTATTGCGATATTTTGCATCTGCTACCGATTCATTTTTAGATACGTATTCTTCTTTTTTAACCAAATCCCAATTAGGAAAAACAAAAGATAACAAATATGTTATGACACTCCCATCTATTTCCGTCACATAACTAAGATTTATAGTCCCTTCTTTAGTATATTCATTTTCTATTTGAACTCTTTTGGATATGTCTATTAAACCTCCAGCTGTATGAATATAATATGGTAACGGGAAGGTTAAAACTAAATATCCCATTATAACAAACAATATAAATACATAATTATCTTTAAGTATGGTTACAATCTTGTGCAACAATGCTTTTATCATGTAAGACCTTCTCTCTAATATAATTATAACAAATAAAGGGGCAATTATGAAAAGAAAAATCATTACATTAATAATTGTTTTAGTTGTACTAATATTAGGTGTTGAAGTATTGTTAGAATCTAAAGACGTCATGAAGTCAGTTAGTTTTTCACTTAAATTATGGAGTGAAAATATTTTTCCTTCTTTATTTCCTTTTTTTGTTATCTCAAATTTATTAATTAATTTAGGTTTTGCATCTTTCCTAGGTGAATTACTAAAACCACTTATGTACAAAATATTTAAACTTAAAGGAGAAGCCTCTTTTGTTTTAGTTATGAGTATGTTAAGTGGTTTTCCTAGTGGTGCTAAATACACTAGGGAATTATATGATAAAAATCTAATCAATGAGCATGAAGCGTCTAAATTGCTAACATTCACTCATTTTTCCAATCCTCTTTTTATTTTAGGCACCATATCTATTATGTTTTTAAATAACAAAGAAGTAGGATTACTTATTCTTATTTGTCATTATGTATCAAACATAATTGTAGGTTTAATGTTTAGAAATTATTATATAAGTAAAAAAGATACTTCCAAAGTATCTTTGAAAAAAGCATTCAACATTATGCATCAGAAAAGACTTGAATCTAATAAAACAATAGGTCAAATGATTAGTAGTTCCTTAATAAGTTCCATAAACACTTTGTTATTGGTATTAGGTGTCGTAACGATGTTTTTAATTATTACAACAATTATCGATCAAAACATAAATATTAGTCCTTATAATCAATCTATTTTAAATGGCACTTTAGAAATGACTCAAGGACTTAAATATGTTAGTATGCTTGGTATTCCTCTAAAGAATAAGACTGTATTATCAGTAATGTTTATATCTTTTGGAGGGTTGAGTGTTCATATGCAAACAATTGGGATGATTAGTGATTCTAAAATAAAATATGCCCCTTTTCTGATTGCTAGAATATTACATACATCAATAGCAAGCTTATTAATATATTTTTTATTTGATTTTGGTTTTAACTTTTGACTCTTATTTCTTTAATTTTTACCCCCGGCTGTCTTCTTTGCTTTTTATTTTTTATTAAAAGAGGGAAAGGATAACTTCGTCACAGACTAAAGTTCTGTGCCTACTAGCAACACAACTCTCCAACCGTAATAGTCATCCGCACTACCATTGTGATAGTTGAAACTGAACGCGCCCGCATTAGCACCATTGTTGTAGTTACCCCCGCGCTTGAACCACGGATTCGAGGCAACATGAAACACCAGTTATCCAGTTATATAGCTTAATCCCTATATTTCATTTAGGTTGATTGAAATATCTTACTTTGTTGCCAA
>CAZQOT010000030.1:0-11667 GCA_964595115.1 uncultured Muribaculaceae bacterium
TTACATTTGGGTCATGCTTGGGATACTTCATTACAAGATGCTATTATAAGATATAAAAAAATGAATGGTTATGATACATTATGGTTACCTGGTATGGATCATGCGGGGATAGCAACGCAAGCTAAAGTTGATAGAAAATTAAAAGATATGGGGATTAATCCACGTGAGATGGATAGAGAGAAATGGCTTCTTAAAGCATGGGAATGGAAAAGTGAATATGCAGATAGTATTCACAGTCAATGGGCTAAATTAGGACTTAGTCTTGATTACTCAAGGGAAAGATTTACCCTTGATGAAGGATTAAGCGATGCTGTTAAACATGTTTTTGTTACGCTTTATAACAAAGGATTAATATATAAAGGGGAACGTATCATTAATTGGGATCCAGAAGCTATGACCGCTTTATCTAATGAAGAAGTTATTTATAAAGATGTTGAAGGAGCATTTTATCATATAAAATATATGATTGAAGGCACAAATGATTATTTATCTGTTGCAACAACTCGTCCTGAAACACTATTTGGTGATACGGCTATTGCAGTTAATCCAAAAGATGATAGATATAAACATTTAATAGGTAAGAATGTTATTCTTCCTATCGCAAATAAACCTATACCTATTATAGGAGATGATTATGCCGATATGGAATTTGGAACAGGGGTTGTTAAAATAACGCCTGCTCATGATCCAAATGACTTTGAAGTAGGTAATAGACATAATCTAGAACGTATTAGATGTATCAATGAAGATGGCAAAATGAACGAAAATGCTCTTCTTTTTAAGGGCATGGATCGCTTTGAGTGTCGTAATAAATTAGTAGAAAAACTGGCAGAACAAAACTTGTTAATTAAAGTTGAGAAAATGATACATTCAGTAGGGCATAGTGAAAGAACTGAAGTTATGGTTGAACCATATTTATCTAAACAATGGTTTGTTAAAATGAAGCCTTTAGCCGAACACGTTATTCAAAATCAAGGAACTGATGGCAAAGTAAACTTTGTTCCAAAAAGATTTGAAAAAATATTAATGCATTGGATGGAAATATCTCATGATTGGTGTATTTCAAGACAATTATGGTGGGGTCATCGAATTCCAGCATGGTATAAAGGAGAAGAAATTTATGTAGGTATGCAATCTCCAGAAGGTGAGGGATGGATACAAGATTCTGATGTTCTTGATACTTGGTTTTCATCAGCTTTATGGCCATTTAGTACTTTAGGTTGGCCCAATGAGACAGATGATTTAAAGAGATATTTTCCTAATGATGTTTTAGTAACAGGCTATGATATTATTTTCTTCTGGGTTAGCCGTATGATTTTTCAATCACTTGAATTTACTAATCAAAGACCATTTAGGGAAGTGTTAATTCATGGTTTGATTAGGGATAAACAAGGCCAAAAAATGAGTAAATCACTAGGTAATGGTGTTGATCCAATGGATGTTATAGATACATATGGTGCAGATGCTCTAAGATTTTTCTTATCAACTAGTTCAGCTCCCGGTCAAGATTTAAGATATGATGAAGATAAAGTAAAATCAACATGGAACTTTATAAATAAACTATGGAATGCCAGTAGATATGTATTAATGGGCTTAGAAAACTATAATATAAATGATTATACATTAGATAATTTAAATGATGCTGATAAATGGATTCTTACTAAAATGAATAATGTAATTAAGAGTGTTACCAAAGCGATGGAAAAATATAATTTTAATATTGTAGGTAGTGAATTATATTCATTTATTTGGGATGACTTCTGTGATAACTATATTGAATTAAGCAAGTTTAACAAGAATAATACTACTAATTCAGTTCTCTTATTAGTTCTTTTGAATATACTAAAAATGTTACATCCATTTATGCCTTATGTTACAGAGGAAATATATTTAATGTTACCAAATAAAACATCTAAGTCTATCTTAATAAGTGATTATCCTAAGTATGATAAAAAATATGTTTTTAATGATACTGCAAAAGAAGTGGAAGAAATGATTATCTATATCACTTTATTTAGAAGTAAAAGAGTAGAATTAAATATATCAAATGATTTTGAAGTAGTTACTGATAACAATAACGAACTACTACATAAGATGTTAAAAATTAATGATAAGATAGTATCAAATTCTAATAAGGAAAACAAACATGATATAATACTAGGTAATATAAAAATGACTATATGCTATGACAGCTATATTACTAAAGAGGAAGAAAAAGAGACTTTAGAAAAAGAACTATTAAAATTAACAGAATCAATTAATCGTAGAAAATCTTTATTGAGTAATGATAATTATGTTAATAAAGCTCCATCTCAAATAGTAGAACAAGAAAGAGAAAATCTATTAAAAGAAGAAGAAAGATTAAAAAATATAAAGCAACAAATTGAACGTTGAAAAGCTAATAGAAGTGTAAAGACATTTCTATTTCTTGTTTTAGAGTTCAAAAGCAAATGCTATAATAATATTGAATAAGGTGATTAAATGATAGATGTTGTTGGTCATGAAGAAGATATTTATGAACAATTAGAAAATATTAAAAAGCAGAGGGTTAATAGTTCTTTTACTTTGAATGATTTAGTATTAATTCATAGTACTAATCATTTTCCATATGAGGGAGTAATTAAACCTGTGGCCGATGTTCCTATTTTGACTAAACCATCTAATTATCTATCAAACATAATGATTAATCGATTAAAAGTAAAGATGGAAAATGAAGGGGTTAATCTTTTTAGCGATGAGGGAATGGAGTATTTTAGTAGTGTATCAAACGAATTAAAGCCTTATAGTTCGCAATATCGTTCTACTGTTCATTTCTGTATCAATGGACTAGTATCAACCCATGATCCAATGAAAGGGAATTTTGATAATAGAAACTATATAATTGTCATTCCCCTAAAAGATGTGTTAGAATCACAAATAATATCTTTAAGAGCGGAGGATACATTTATTCAAGGACAAGTACCACTTACTTTTGATAGTTATATATTGGTTCCTAATGAAGTATATAATACAAACATAGCATTAAATAATAATGATCATATAATTCCTTATAATGGTGATTCAAAGACAGCTCTAACTTCTTTCTTATTAAGTAAAGGATACGTTTCTTTGGCAATATCAACTTACGGATATGAAGAGAGTTCAACAAGTGATAAAATTGAACAAGTTATCGATAGTATTAGTAAACAAAAAAATATTAGCAGAGACCCTCATCGATTTAGTGGGACATATCGCAGTGACGATGAAAAAAGTCTAATAATATGGGATATGTATACTAATCTTTTTGAAGATTATTTGCGCCAAGCATTTGATAATGATACTTTAACTAAGGAAGATTTAATAGGGATAATTAATAATATTGAAATTGCTACATATAAAATGATTGTAAATGATTTCAATCAAAAAATTGAACAGAAAGTTATTGATGGTAAATGGCCAACAAATAACGAATTATTAGATGGAGCAACATTATCATTTGATTATGATAAAGGAATAGAAATATAGACAGTTGACTTTTAATAATCATAATGATAAACTTATGTTGTTATTGAGTGATGATTAAATTAAAGTAGATTTATATAATTAATTAGAGAATCAATGGTTGGTGAAAATTGATAATTATATAAATTGAAGTTACAATTTATGAACTTAAATGGTGACGCATTATAGTTAGTGAGAGTACAGTATATACTGTAAATTAAGGTGGTACCGCGATAATTCGTCCTTATATGGATTTGAGTTATCGCTTTTTTTTAGAAAAGAGGTAATACTGTGATAAAAAGATTAATATTTGACATTGATAATACTTTAATT
Source organism: uncultured Muribaculaceae bacterium (assembly GCA_964595115.1). Classification (GTDB taxonomy): domain Bacteria; phylum Bacillota_I; class Bacilli_A; order RF39; family UBA660; genus CAZQOT01. The sequence continues at coordinate 3,814 of CAZQOT010000030.1, forward strand.
TCTTGGGAAAATAAATTTAATAGTGCTATTAAAGCATCTCTCGATAAGATAGGTTATAAATATGATGATGAAATGATTGAACAAATATTTGTAGCTACTGATAATTATCAAAATCAATATGAAATTTATACTAAGGAAGATATGTTATCTGTAATGAATAGTTATGTTTCTTTTAAATTACCTATTGAAGTAGTTGATTATTATCTTGATGAAGTAGCTAAATGTGCCGAAGTAGTAGAAGATGATTTAGAGGAAACATTACATTATCTATCTAATAAATATGAACTGGTGGCAATAACTAATTATTTTGGATATATCCAAGAAAAAAGGTTAGAAAAAGTAGGTATTTTAAAATATTTTAGTAAAGTATATGGTGCTGATGAGTATAAATGCAAACCAGATCCTGAGATTTTTTTAGCAGCTGCTAACGGTTATAGCAAAGAAGAATGCCTTATGATAGGCGATAGTGTAGCCCATGATATTGAAGGAGCACTAAACGTGGGAATGAATGTATATTTTTATAATCGTTTCGGTATTGAAAGTAATTATCCAAGTATAAAAAGATTAAATGAATTGAAAGAAAAATTATAGGAGGAATGAAAAATGAATTTATTTGAGGAATTAAAATGGAGAGGTCTAATTAAAGATGTTAGTAATGAAGAGTTAGCAAAAGAACTGCTTAATAATAATAAAATTACTTTTTACTGTGGTTTTGATCCAACAGCAGATTCTCTAACAATTGGACATTTAGTTCAAATTATTAGGATTCTATTGTTACAAAAATATGGACACAAACCAATCGTTTTAGTTGGTGGTGGAACAGGTTTAATTGGAGATCCTAGACAGACCAGTGAGCGTAAATTATTGACTATTGAAGAATCATTAAAGAATGCTGAGAGTTTTAAAAGACAATTTGCAAAATATATAGATTTTGAAAGTAAAGATGGAACTATAATGGTCAATAATTATGATTGGCTATCTAAAATTAATATGTTGGAATTCTTACGTGATTATGGAAAGAGTTTCAATATTAGTTATATGCTTGCTAAAGATACAGTAGCATCTCGTCTTGAAACAGGCATCTCGTACACAGAGTTTTCTTATATGATTATTCAAGCAATTGATTTTTTACATTTGCATAAAGAGTATAATTGTACCCTTCAATTTGGTGGATCTGATCAATGGGGCAATATTACAGCTGGTTTAGATTTAATACGTAAAGTTATGGGTGATAACGAAAAAGTGTTAGGAATGACCTCGCCTTTATTAACTAAATCAGATGGTTCAAAATTTAGTAAGAGTGAGGGTGGAGCTATATGGCTAGATAAAGATAGAACATCACCATATGAGTTATATCAATTTTTCTTAAATAGTGCTGATGCAGATGTAATTAATTACTTAAAGACTCTAACTTTACTTGATAAGGAATTAATAGATGTGTTAGAACTTAGTTTACAAAATGAACCAGAAATGAGAAATGCTCAAAAAGCTTTAGCCTATGAAATTGTTAAATTTGTTCATGGGGTTGAAGAAGCAGACAAAGTTAGGGAAGCTAGTGAAAAGATATTTAGAGAAGGTGGCATATCTGATAACATGCCTACTTTTGAATTGAATAAACCAATCATTAATCAAGGTATCAATGTAGTAGAATTACTTATCAAAACTGAACTAGTTCCTTCTAAATCAGAGGCTAGAAGATTAATTGAACAAGGTGGTATTAGTATCAATAGAGAAAAAGTGTTAGATATTAACAAAATAGTCTCTTTAGAAGATATCAAAGAAAATAGAATAATTTTACAAAAAGGCAAAAAAATATTTTTAAGAATTCAAATCATATAGTGGATAAAGGACTGCAACTCCCTGATCGTAAGTTCAAATATTATTGGCCCCTCCAAGTTAAAAAAACTCCTATTGGAGCAAATATATGTAATCATGATTTTTTATATTATGCTATAATTTAAATGAGGTGTTAGTATGAATATAGTCAAAAAAGTTTTAAAAAGTATAGGAATCTTATTTATGATTATTGTTACATATTTAATTACAGCTATGTTTATTTCTTTTGACAGGTCTATATATGTTCATATTTATAATTATGGATTATTAACTTTAACAATTATTATGCTCTTAAATATATGGACTATTAAATTTAAGAAGGTATTACATTCAATTATTTATATAGTACTGGCGCTTCTTATTTGGACATGTATTTACTATCAATTTATTAGTATCAGAGTTGAACCGTTAATATATTTGCACAATACATATGATTTCAAACTGAAAGAAATGAAAATATTGAAAACCACAGCATTTTACGAGCCATTGCTTTGCCTTGATGCATGCAATAGAATTCCAAGAAGTGCAACAATATTAGTTAATGAAAAAGAAATATATGTATACTATAATTCTATGACAGGATGGACTGATAATTATGATGATATATTAAAAGGCAAGGAAGCAGATAATAAGATAACTAGTGAATTTGATAAAACAATAAAAAATTATATAAATGATTATATTATAATTAACGGTATACCATGTGAAGAATGCCCATATTCTGATTTTATTTATAGTATTTACTTTTATACAGAAGATAAAGATGTAGTTTCAGGAATTATGTCCGATTTAAATAATTATATAACTGAATTGCATACAAATAATCCTGAAACAAGTTACTATGTATCATATAGATTAATCTATACCAAAAATCAAGATTTATATAATATTATAAAATCAAATTATAATGATGACGTTAGAAATAATAAAGATACAAATGTTTATCTTGATGTAGATATCCCTGCCATTACCGGCCATGAGCATACAATTATAAGTAGTTATAGAAATGAATGGCCAATAATATATAACGATGGCTTTAATCCAGATGTTTTTGATAATAATGGTAATATTAAGGATGAAGGATATATAAACAGCAGTTTATTTAAGTATGTGTTGTTTAACTATGATTGTGAGCCCAATGAAGTTAGAGCTAGCGAGCAATTAACAACAATATATGGTATAAAATAAGTACAGCTACTATAAAAAAAAATTAGATGATTAATTTGAAAAGGAAATCTTTAAGTGATACAACAAAATTTATAGGGTATTTCGATTATTTAATAAAATATGTGTCTTTAAAAGATACCAGAAGACATTGAAAGAGGATTTATAAACAATTTTTAAAACTCTAGCATAGTAAAAGTTGTACAAGTATCTTTAAGTCTTTTGACAAAACAGACAAGACATGTGAAGAACATGGTGCTATATCATTTAACTAGAAAATGATACTTGTAAACCCCAAACCGCGCAGCCACTGCAAATATTTTTAATTTCTGTAAATTTAAGATAATTATAATGACTTTTTATCACGTCTAAAAATTATCTTTTTTCATATACATTAATGAGGTGGACATTCATGTTTTTTAAGACTATTCATACTCGTATAAGAATAATTATTATTTGTTGTACCATTCTTCTATCAGCTATTCTCCTTAGAATAATGTTTATTCAGTTAATTGAGCATAGTAAATTATACAAACTTGCCAATAGTCTTTGGAATCGTAATTTACCTATTGAAGCGGATAGGGGTCTTATATATGATCGTAACGGTGTTGTTTTAGCAGATAACATAACTACTACTAGTTTAGTGATTGTTCCTAATCAAATAAAAAATAAAGAGGTAGTCGCTAAATCATTAAGTGAAATATTGAATGTATCTGATAAAATAAACAGTCTCAATTATGATGGAGTTTATTTACTTAAGGAAGCTAAAAGAAATTATGTATTTGATAGTTATTTGTCTCATGTTATTGGTTTTGTGGGTATTGATAATCAAGGCTTAAGCGGTTTAGAATTACAATATGATGAATATTTGAAAGGGGAAAATGGCTCAATCAAATATTATTCTGATGCTAAGGGACAAAGACTTAAGATGGCTGAAATATATCAAAAGCCTCAAAGTGGTATTAATATGATGTTGACAATTGATTATAAAATTCAAACATCAGTTGAAAGAGAACTTGATAATATAGTTGCTAAGTATAATCCTGATAGTGCTTTAGCTATCGTTATGAATCCTAATAATGGAGAAATACTAGGTATGTCAGCTAGACCTAATTTTTCACCATCTCATTATCAAGATTATACGATTGAAGAAATAAATCGTAATTTGCCCATATGGGCTACTTATGAACCTGGTTCTACTTTTAAAGTAGTAACTTTATCTACTGCCTTACAAGAGGGTAAAGTTGATTTAAATAAAGATACTTTTTATGATTCGGGGCATGTTAGAGTTGAAAATGCTAGAATAAAATGTTGGAAAGCAGGGGGGCACGGATCTCAATCATTTCTTCAAGTAGTTGAAAATTCATGTAACCCAGGGTTTGTTGAATTGGGCCAAAGAGTAGGTAAAGAAACATTATTTAAATATATTCGTGATTTTGGATTTGGTTCTAAAACAGGTATTGATTTAAATGGAGAAGGAACCGGTATTTTATTTCCCTTAGAAAAAGTAGGCCCTGTTGAATTAGCGACCACATCCTTTGGTCAAGGGGTATCCGTAACTCCAATTCAACAGATAACGGCTGTTAGTGCCGCTGTTAATGGTGGTTATTTATATAAACCATATATCGTTAAGAGATTGCTTGAACCAGAAACAAATACCATGGTTCAAGAAAAAAATAAAACATTAATTAGACAAGTGATTGATGAAAGCATTAGTATGAAAGTAAGATATGCTTTGGAAAGTGTTGTTTCAAATGGTACAGGTCGCAATGCATATATTGAAGGTTATCGCGTAGGGGGTAAGACTGGTACTGCTCAAAAAGTTAGCAATGGCAGGTACATGGTTGGTAATTATATAGTGTCTTTCATGGGCTTTTTACCAGCTGATAATCCAGAAGCTGTTGTTTATGTAGCAATTGATAATCCCAAAGGTGTAACTCAGTATGGGGGTACTGTAGCAGCTCCTATCGTTAAAGCTATTATGCTTGATGTTATTAATGCCTTGGATATTAAAAGACGCGAAGATGGTAGTGACATGAAATATAATTGGTATGATCGTAAATATGCTATGGTCCCAAATGTTATTGGGTTGGATAAAATAGAAGCTATAAAACAACTAAAAAGTTTTCAAATTGAATATAGTGGTAGTGGAAAAAGAGTTTTAGATCAATCTCCTTTAGGGGGAACTAAGATATATGAAGGTGAAAAAGTAAGATTGTTTTTAGGTAACTAACATTTACAAATTATTTACACTTTGATGTAGAATATATAATATAAGGCTATTTATGACAAAAATATGTACATTCTTGTATTACAATTGTAATAATAGAATTTTCAAATAATGCAATATATAGTATAATTATTAATGTGAATTAGAAATAATTTAAATATATATGAGGTGATAATATGTTAATACTGGCTAAAGCTGTGTTATCTTTAATGATTGGATTTATCTTAGCTGCTTTTATTGGTTTTATATTAATACCAATTTTAAAGAAAATGAAATTAGGACAAAGGGTAAGTGTATATTTAGCTGATAGTCATAAAGGGAAAAATGGTATTCCAACGATGGGTGGGTTAATATTTATCCTAGCTACTATTATTACGATTACGGTACTATTTATTATGGGCAAACTTGATTTCAGTTATAATTTGCTTATTGTTGTTTTTGTCTTTGTTAGTTATGCTTTAATAGGCTTTTTTGATGATTATATAAGTATAAAAAGAAACAGTAATGTTGGTTTTACAGAAATTCAAAAATTAGCTTTACAGGTCATTGTAGCATTGATTTTCTTTCTTTTATATATGAAAGGTGGAGGTAAACCGGTCCTTGAAATTTTCACTTTAAATATTAAAATTGATATGGGTTGGTTATATGGTTTCTTTGTCTTGTTTGTACTGGTAGCAGGTTCTAATGCTGTTAATATAACGGATGGTTTAGATGGGTTAGCTGGAGGCTTGTCTGCTATTGCTTTTTTAGCTTTTGGTATCATATCTTGGGGTTCTGGTTGGGCTAGTGGTTACGAGGAAATAGCTATCTTATGTTTTGTTTTAGTAGGAGCATTGTTAGGCTTTTTAATATATAACACTCATCCCGCCAAAGTGTTTATGGGAGATACTGGATCGTTATGCTTGGGCGCTACTTTAGCGACTGTAGCGGTTCTTACCGATCACGAAATAACTTTAATTGGGGTAGCAGGGGTCTTCGTTATTGAAACCTTATCAGCTATCATTCAAATAGCATCAATTAAATTAACTGGTAAGAAGATATTTATAATAGCACCACTTCATCATCATTTTGAGAAATTAGGCTGGCAAGAGGCAGATATAGTAAAACTATTCTGGGTTGTTGGCTTTATTCTAGGAATGGCAGGTATTGCTTTTGGGGTGTGGATTTAAAAACAAGGATAACTTGTTTTTTTTAATTAGCCTTTAGGGTGTTTAACCGTTAGGTTAAACAAAAAACCACTCGCTATGCGAGTGAGATTAAGGCTTTAGCAAAAGTAAGACATCTCGGATGATATAATGAAGGTGTTCAAGCCGAAATTATATCAAAAAAGGAGAGATGTCTTATAACAAAAAGTTTAGCACATACAAGATATATGTGCAAGTATCATATTGTCTTTATCCCAAAGTACAGAAGAAAAGTAATATATAACAAATTGAGAAAAGATATTCAAGATTATATCAAAGATTTATGTAAATGGAAAGGTGTAGAAATAGTAGAGGGACATATGATGGCAGATCATATTCATCTACTAGTTCAAATACCACCAAGAATAAGTGTATCAGCATTCATGGGATATTTGAAAGGTAAAAGTGCAATGATGATATTTGAAAAACATGCAAATCTAAAATATAAATTTGGAAACAAAAATTTTTGGGCGATAGGCTACTATGTAAGCACAGTTGGATTAAATGAAGCGACAATAAAGAAATATATTCAAGAACAAGAAAATGAAGATATGATGGAAGATAAACTGACAAAGAAAGAGTTTGTAAACCCTTTTAAGGGTCTGCTAAAGTAGTCAGTGCATGAGGCTTGAACAAAGTGAAAGCCAGCATCCATATGCGTGCTGGCAAATAACTAAGCCTTATAGGCTTAGTGAAAACCACGCCTTTTAGACGTGGTTAGTTATTAGCCTTTAGGGTGTTTAACCGTTAGGTTAAACAAAAAACCACTCGCTATGCGAGTGAGATTAAGGCTTTAGCAAAAGTAAGACATCTCGGATGATATAATGAAGGTGTTCAAGCCGAAATTATATCAAAAAAGGAGAGATGTCTTATAACAAAAAGTTTAGCACATACAAGATATATGTGCAAGTATCATATTGTCTTTATCCCAAAGTACAGAAGAAAAGTAATATATAACAAATTGAGAAAAGATATTCAAGATTATATCAAAGATTTATGTAAATGGAAAGGTGTAGAAATAGTAGAGGGACATATGATGGCAGATCATATTCATCTACTAGTTCAAATACCACCAAGAATAAGTGTATCAGCATTCATGGGATATTTGAAAGGTAAAAGTGCAATGATGATATTTGAAAAACATGCAAATCTAAAATATAAATTTGGAAACAAAAATTTTTGGGCGATAGGCTACTATGTAAGCACAGTTGGATTAAATGAAGCGACAATAAAGAAATATATTCAAGAACAAGAAAATGAAGATATGATGGAAGATAAACTGACAAAGAAAGAGTTTGTAAACCCTTTTAAGGGTCTGCTAAAGTAGTCAGTGCATGAGGCTTGAACAAAGTGAAAGCCAGCATCCATATGCGTGCTGGCAAATAACTAAGCCTTATAGGCTTAGTGAAAACCACGCCTTTTAGACGTGGTTAGTTATTT
>CAZQOT010000031.1:0-11616 GCA_964595115.1 uncultured Muribaculaceae bacterium
ATTTTTGTGTTCCATTCTCATACCATTTTACTGGAATCATACCTGTTGCCAAAACGGGGCCATTGACACCTTTGCTAGATTTGTAACCTGGACCCGCATAACTTGGTGCTACAACATTAACCGTTCTTGTTGCAGTTGCAATATTACCACCTGTATCTATAACTTTATAAGTTACAGTATATGTACCCGCTGCACTGGTATTAACATTACTAATAATTTGAATATTAGCAGTAATATCCCCATCTATATCATCAAGAGCCGTGGCTCCGGCATCTATATATTCGCTGTCAGCAAATACTGTTACTGGATTATCTCCAACAATTGTAATTGTTGGTGGTTCATCGATAATTGCTAAAACTGGACGGAAAGTAGTAGTCGCAAAACCACCATTAAAAAACATTTGAAATAAACCGGCTTGAGTTGTACTTCCTCCGGTGCCACCTCTAGAAAGCCACGGGTTGTCTCCATAACCCATAGCAACATAATCATTATACCAACTTATATCTCCATTGCCATATAAGCTTGTTTCAAATATCGCATCCCCCTTTTTATTTGATGCAAGTGCATAATTTTTTAGGGAACTATCTGGTGTTCCATAAGAATATTTATCCTTGTATTTATTATCAGCATTTACGATACTAAGACCGTTATCTAAACTAGCATTACTGTTATCAATGTATGCTGCAACAGATTCTGGTTCAGCTCCACTCATATCATATATTCCATAAATATTCCCAGTGGTGCTTGCTTGCATGCCATTATCTGTATTATATGTATATAAACAACTACTTGCTGAATTCTCGGAAACATTATTTCCTGCACATCCAGTTACATATCTAACTATATTTGTACTGCTATTATTTATCCATACTTCAGCATTTTTTCCATATGCCGATTGAGCCAAATATGCAACAGCACCCCACTCAGTATTTTTCATCATATGTGTGTCTATACCTTGGCCGCTTGTTCCCCAACCATATTTTGAATTGGTTTCCATATTGCGAGCTACCGTGAATTGATTTCCTATTTTAATATTTGTCAACGAGTAAGCATTAGGAACAATGTTGGGTGCTATGTCTGTAACATTACAATTTTCTACAGTTGGATTCGAATAACAGGCATTTTCTCGAGGTGCGCTTGGTTCAAACTTAGCTACCCAAATACCTGTTAATTCTTCATTACCAAAGGTAAACGCTGGATGGTTTGTCCATTTATTGTTTGAGGCATCTGCACCTGTTCCTTTATCTAAAGTAATTAAACCGCCTCTAGTATCGTCAGTTCCCATACTCCATTGAATATCAATCGTACCTTCGGTTTTGCTATGCCATCCACTACTAATTCTATATACATATCTTGGTATCCATACCCACATTGAACCATCTGCTGTTCTAGCATTAGCCCATCTTTTATCTGTTTCATCGTAATTAAACCAATATTCATCATCTTTAATTGTATCTACCCAAGATAGACCATTCCATTTAATTGGAGTCATACCTTCTGCTAAAATTGGGGTGTTATAACCTAAAGTACAACAATAGCCATCAATTCCAGCTAATCTATCAGGGAAGACATTCAAACTACCTCTATCTCGGCTATTATATTGATAAACAATATTCATATCCTCAGATCTATCAGTACTTTTGTCAGTTATTGGAACTGATATTCTTAATATACTATCATATTTTCCCTCTTCAGTGTCAAATGACGCTTTATTGACAATAGCACCCTTAACAAGATAGGAATCGGGTATTTTAGAAGTATATCTATCATACTTAATCGTATTTTTAATAGTGTCTACTGACAATCGCTTTACACTCATATCTTGAAAAACAAAATCATAACAGTTACAGCCGCATGCATTAATTCCATAAAGTTTTCTATAAGCAAAATCTTCTTCAATGTTATTTTTAATAGTTCCATTTAATATAGCTAATCTTGTCGTATTTTGATATCGATCAATACGGTCTAATAAATCAACTACCGTTCCAAACATTCCTATCGCTATTAAAGAAACAATAACAAAACTTACTATTAATTCAACTGTTGAGAAGCCATTTTTCTTCATATCATCACTCCTTCTTTGTGATATTATGGGTTAATAAGAACACTACCATAATCTTTGTTTTTTAATATAACAATAATTCTATATGTATTATTTTTTGAATCGTTAACTTTTTGAGTTCTTATAAAATCTAAAAGTTCTGCATCAATATCATACAATGCATAATTTGTTACAACATCGTTAATATCATATTGTGTAATATATAATTTATCAATTTTATAATAACTTATTAAAGACGAAAAGTATGTTGTTGTATCAAATGTAAAGTATGTAAATTCATATAAAGATTTACCTGAAGAATTTAAAGTTGAAACTAAATTAGAAATATCAATTTGATCCAAATATGATTTCACTCCATAAGCAGCATGAATAGCATCGACTGAATTAAATTTAGCATTCCGTTCATAATTATGGTATAAATTTGAGATTTGAAAATAAAAAATGGCCAAGAAAGCTGCTACCACACCCGTTATGACTATTGTTTCAACAAGGAAAAAACCTTTATTATTAAACTTTGCCATTTTACCTACCTCTTATTCTTGATATTATATTAATATTATTATATAATAATATTATAATAAATACTAGCCATAAGATAAAAAGAGGTGTAATTTGTGATAAGAACGTTTGATTACGAGAAATTACCGATTGTTGAAATCGTTAACGAGATAATTCTTGATTCCGTTAAAAGGGGTGCTAGTGACATTCATTTTGATCCTTTGACGGAATATATGAAAGTTAGAGTTAGAGTTGACGGGCAGTTAACTGATTATACCACTGTGCCAAACACTTTAAAAAAGAATCTTATTACTCGTATTAAGATTATTTCTGGTATGAATATTACAGAAGTTAGATTACCGCAAGACGGTTCAATTCAAACTACTTTAAAAAATATTGATTTAGATTTACGTGTTTCATCGTTACCATGTAACGATGGGGAAAAAATGGTTATTCGTATCCTTGATTACTCCATGAGTTTAAAAGGATTAGAGCATTTGGGGTTTAGCGACAGCAATTACCGCAAAATGTTAGAAATGATTTCAAAACCGAATGGCATTATCCTCGTTACTGGGGCAACCGGTTCTGGGAAATCAACGACTGTGTACTCTATTTTGCAAAAGTTAAATCGTGAAACAACAAACATTATTTCAGTTGAAGATCCAGTTGAAATGAGCATTGAAGGAATTAACCAAGTTCAAGTAAATAGTGAAATAGGATTAACCTTTGCTAATGTTCTTCGTTCTGTTTTAAGACAGGATCCAAATATTATAATGGTTGGGGAAATTCGTGATAATGAAACAGCTCGTATTGCTACTCGTGCATCTATTACGGGACATTTAGTTTTATCTACTATCCATACCAATAATTCATTGAATACAATTGAACGTTTACTCGATATGGAAGTTGAAAGATATTTATTAGCTAGTGCATTAGAAGGAATTATATCACAAAAGTTAGCTAGACGTTTGTGTGAAAAATGTCGTCGTTTACGCCCTACTAATAAATACGAAAGAAATCTACTTAAAAATGTTTTGAATATTGACGCTGAACAAGTATATTCGGCTGAAGGTTGTAGTGAATGTAATAATGGTTATAAAGGTCGTATGGCTATTCATGAAGTATTGCTTATTAGTCAAGAAATAAGGGATGCATTGGCAGAAGGCATAAAAAAGGAAGATTTAAGGGAATTGGTGTATAAATCTAATGTCACCACTCTTCTTCAAGATGGCCTTGAAAAAGTTGCTAAAGGTTACACAACGTGTGAAGAAATACTTAAATTAATAGAACTTGATGATGATTTGGAAGGTAAAACACAAGAGTATCGTTATAGTTTAAATAAAGCCCTAGAAGAAAGCAGTTTAAGTAAAGAAACTAGTGCACATATGAATACAAGTGTTGATATATTTGCACAAAAAGATGAAACGCCGCCTGTCACTCCACAACCTTCTGTAACACCCCCTGTCACCCCGCAACCTTCTGTAACACCGCCTGTCACTCCACAACCTTTTGCAACACCGCCTCCACCACAGCAAGAAGTAGTACAACAGGCAGTACAAAATCCTACACCAATAAAACCCACTGCACCCATCCAACCAGCAGGAAATGAAAATATATCAGTTAATAACATACAATAAATACAAAAGGAAACAAACGTTTCCTTTTATTTTATCTTTTTTTTACTAATTGTTTTGCTTGTTCTTTTAAAGCAAAAATATGGTCCATTGCAATTTTCCCGCTGCCTTTAATATTTTCTTTATCGATAGTATAAGGTTGACCAATAGCAATCTTTACTTTTGTTATATGTGGGATTAACAAACCAAAAATTTTATATTTATAATATATATATGCTGGAATAACTGGAGCATCACATTTTACAGCAAATGTACCTACTCCATCTTCGTATTTTTTCTTTTTTCTAAAACCATTTCTTGTCCCTTCAGGATACAAACCAACAATATATTCCCCATTTAATCTTCTCAATACTTCCTTATAAAATGAAATTCCGGGATTTTTTTTATTTACTTTAATACAGTTATACTTATCGAGGACTGGCGCAAAAACAGGATCACCCCATAATTTTGAGCCGGCAATAAATATAATTTCCCTATCAACTTCTACCAAAATGAAAGGATCAAACATACTACGATGATTCATCGTTAATAAAGCTCGACCTTCTTCTGGTACATTTTCTAATCCAGCCACTTCAAAATTAAACCATTTTTCTACTAAAGTTTTAGCGTTTGCCGTCAATTTTTCTTTTGAAATTTCGTTTATAAAATTAATTAGTTTTAATTTTGGTTTTCTTGGTATAAACCAAGTAAAATTAAATTTTTTTATTTTGATATTCTCCACGTTTAATTCCCCCAATAAAAACTATAATCTTTCTATTTCTAAACAAATATTGTAACCATTTAAATCAAATGATTCTATGCATTCTTTCTTTTCTATACTTTCACATAATGTTTCTGACTTAATAAAATCAATATGTTTGTTTACTGCCTTTTCTACAGCCCCTTCTCCATCATAGTATATATTAATTCTATCAATAATGTCAAAATTATTTGCTTTCCTTAAGTTTTGAACTTTAGATACTAATTCTCTTGCAATACCTTCATCAATCAAATCTTGATTTAATGTAGTATTTAAAATAATAAAATTATTATTTATCATATTGGCATTAAATCCTTCTTTAGAAGATATTCTAATATCAATCATATCACTATAAATACTATGTGATTCATTATCAATGACAATATCAATTGATTCATTATTGTTTAGTTTATTGATTGATTCACTATCTAATTTTGATAAAGCATCACTGAATAATTTTATCCTAGGTCCAAAAATTGGTCCAACCACTTTAAAATTAGGTTTAATTTCAAAATTCATATAGACACTTAAATCATCTACATAAGTTACTTGTTTAACATTCAATTCTTCTTCAATTAAACTAGTTAAATCACCTATCGTATTTTTGTGTTTACCATCGATGATAACTTCACTTATTGGCTGTCTAACTTTTATTTTAGCATCTTCTCGACCTGCTCTGCCAAGACTAATTAATTCTCTTACTAAATCCATTCTCTCTTCAATATTTTTGTTTATCAAAGATTCATCAACTAGGGGATAATCTGCTAAATGAACTGATTCATTACCTGTAAGATGCTGATATATTTCTTCTGATATAAACGGAACAATAGGGGCAATTATTCTTGATATCCCTTCTAACACTTTATAAGTTGTACTGTAGACAGCCTTTTTGCTGTTATCTAATTCACTACCCCAAAATCTTTTTCTATTACGTCTGATGTACCAGTTAGATAAATCGTCGCTTACAAATTCAGTAACATTTCTAACTACTTTAGTTAGGTCATATTCATCATATGCTTCAGTGGTATTTTTAACAAGTTTGTTATATTTTGATAATAGCCATTTATCTATTTCTTCTAAATCATTATGACTTACTTCAAATTTTCTTGGATCTACTTCATCTGTATTAGCATACAACGAAAAGAAACTATATGTATTACGGAGTGGATTAAAAAATTTAGAATATACTTCTTTTAACCCTTCTTCATCAAATTTAATTGGTGTCCAGACAGGTGATACATATGGCAAATACCATCTAATGTTATCTGCCCCATATTTTTCTATTAAATCAAATGGATCTACTTTATTACCCTTTGATTTACTCATCTTTTTGCCATACTTATCTAACATCAAGTCATGACATAAGACATTTTTATATGGTGATTTTCCAGATAAGAAGGTCCCAATAACAATTAAAGTATAAAACCAACCTCTTGTTTGATCGACCCCTTCTGATATAAAATCAGCTGGAAATTGATTTGCAAATAATTCTTTGTTTCCGAATGGATAATGATATTGAGCATAAGGCATAGCCCCAGAATCAAACCAACAATCAATTACGTCTTTTACTCTATCCATTTGTTTATGGCAATGAGAACATTCTAGATGAATATCATCGACATATGGACGATGTAAATCAATATCATCATCTACTTTTTCTATTGCTCTTGCTTGTAATTCTTGTCTAGAGCCAATCATTTCCATATGACCACATTCACATACCCATAAAGGAAGTGGTGTTCCCCAATATCTTGATCTTGATATTGCCCAATCATTTAATTCTTCTAGCCAATTACCAAATCTTTTTTCGCCAGCATATGTTGGATACCAATTTACATTGTTATTAGCTTCTATTATCTTATCCCTAAATTTAGTAACTTCTATATACCAACTAGGTTTAGAATAGTATATAAGTGGTGTTTCACATCGCCAACAATGAGGATAATTATGCATCATTTTTTCTTTTTTAAACAATTTATTATGTTCTTTTAGATATTTAATTATTTCAATATCTGCCTCAAAAACTAGCAGGCCTTCCCAAGGACCAACATTGTATTTACCATCATCACCTACAGGGTTTACAACTGGCAAGTCATATTTTTTGCCGACATTATAATCATCCTCCCCAAAAGCAGGTGCTATGTGAACAATACCGGTTCCATCTTCCATCGTAACATATGAATCACATGTAACAAAGAAAGCCTTTTTATTAACATTAATAAACGGTAGTAATTTTTCATATTCAGTATGCTCTAAATCCTTACCTATGTATGTCTCTAAAACGGTATACTCTTCACCTAAAACTTTATCTACTAATTTTTTGGCCAAAATAAATTTAAATCCTTTGCTTTCTACTTTTAAATATTCTTCATCAGGATTAACACAAATTGCTACATTAGCAAGTAAAGTCCACGGTGTAGTTGTCCATACTAAAAAGTATGTATCCTCATCCTTCATTTTCATTGGTACAGTAACGGTTTCAACTTGTATTTCTTTATATCCTTGAGCAACTTCATGAGATGCAAGGCCTGTTCCACAACGTGGACAATATGGTAGTATCTTATGACCTTCGTAAATTAAACCCTCATCAAAAAATTGTTTTAGAATATGCCACTCTGTTTCAATATAATTATTATCATATGTAACATAAGGATTTTCAAGATCAATAAATTGGCCTATTTTTTTAGTAAATAAACGAAAAGATTCTTCGTTCTTCCAAACACTTTCCCTACATTTTTGATTGAATTTTTCAATACCATATTTTTCAATATCTTGTTTCGATTTGAATCCTAATTCTTTTTCTACTTCGAGTTCAACTGGTAAACCATGTGTGTCCCAACCAACTTTTCTTAAAACACGATAACCTTGCATCGTTTTATATTTTCCAAAAGTATCTTTTAAAACTTTAGCTAACATATGATGCAAACCAGGCATACCATTAGCTGTAGCTGGGCCATCATAAAAAACAAAGTCTTTACAGCCTTCTCTGTTATCAATAGATTTTTCAAGAATATTCATTTCATCCCATTGTTTAGCAATTTTATCTTCAACAACGCTAACTTTATCTTTATCTAAATCATCAAATATTTTTTTCATTCTTATTCCTCCTTTAATAAAAAAATCCTTATAAAATATAAGGACGAGATTACCCGTGGTACCACCTTAGTTCATAGATAACTATGCACTTATACCATAACGCCGGTAAGCGTATATCCCTACAATCAGAATATAACATCAAGAGTGATTCATACTTTATTCTTTATTGGGCTCACACCATATCCCATTCGCTTAAAAAGGTTATAAAGTAACGTCTCCGTCATTTGTTTTCTATGTATTATATATCCAAAATCTCAATATTGTCAATCATTTCTAAAAGGGTTTGAACATCGTCATGCAATTTTCTCTTAGAAATAGATGTGTTTTTTCTTAAGCGGGCTGATTCAAACTCTGTTTTTTCAGCTCTAAGTAGGGCATCACTAATAATTCTATTAGCGTTACTGCGAGCTTCACTGATAATCATATCGCCTTCTTGTTTAGCTATTCTTCTTATTTGTTCACCACTATTTTGAGCTGCTACTATTGCTTGATTCATAGTCATTTCCATTGACTTATATCTATCGACTTGTTCATGCATGACTTGATTTTCTTTTTGAAGATTGGCAATAATTTCATCTTTAGCTTCAGATTTCTTAATTATTATATTCACTTGCTTAATTATTTCATCAAAACAAGCTGCAACTTCTTTGGGATTATAGCCGTGAAGGGTCCTACCAAATTTTTTCATTCAATCACCTCAATTGCTTTATTCCCATTCTATATCAATCGTATTATCATGTACTCTATCTTTATTATCATCCATTGATATTTTACCTTGAACATTCATATTCTTTGGAGTGCATAAAAATATACCGCCACCAAGTTTTTGAAGTCCTCCTCCAATGGCATACACAGTTCCACTTAAAAAATCAACAATTCTTTTCGATTGATCAGTAGTAACCTTTTTAAGATTAACAACAACCGTATGTCTATTCTTTAAATGATCCGCTATTTGTTGTGATTCAGAATAAGCTCTAGGTTCAAGTAATATTAATTTACTACCTTCTCCCCCTTCAACTGAAGCTTCGTCATAAGTTACATTATAATATTCTTCTTCAGATGAAGCGTGAGTTTCTTTCTTATCGAATGAAAGCATCTTCTTTAAATTTAATTTCATGGCCATTCCTCCATATCAACGATATCCTATACTATTTAATTTTACCACATATAATGCAAAAATTAAATAGTTTAGCTCCAAATTATATAATAATCATTTGCTATTTATGTATTTTTTATATATTTTATCAATGTTTTGCTTAGTTATAGTTTTTTTTATGCCTTGTTCTTTCACTTGACTATAAACATCGGTCAACACATCTTTTATTCTATCATCTAGCATTATTCGATCTTTCATTTTACTCCAATACTCATATTGAGTCCCATTATGCCATGATTTACCGTTATATACAATGCTTGCTGCTAAATCATCACAAATCATTTCAACCAAATATTTGTATGGTATTAAAGGTGTTTTAGACGGTGCCGCATAATCATACCAGTATTCATGGTGATGTTTATTCCTCCCCTTATGATGTAACCAAGCCTTTGAATAACCATTATCTATTTTAGAATAAACAATTGGTGACTTATCACCAGAAAAATATTTTATCCCTTCAAAAAATTCAATTGGTGAATACTTTGACAAATCATGAAATAATCCTTGAAACCCTATTCCGCATCTTAGACATAGGCGAAATACATGCCATCTATGTTTATTAATTGTATGAAAATGTTTAAATGTTCTTTTTAGCATCATGATACTCCTATAATCTTGATATAGATATTATAGCACATTATATTACTATTACAATGGAAAATTTTGTCCAAAAAAATAACCTTACAAGGTTATTCATTCTCCATTTGTCGATACAAATTTATCGTTTATCTTTTCCCAATAACTATAATTTTCTAAACGCAAAATTTTTAAACGCTTGTCTTCCACTTTAGTGGTAATTGCTTTTACATTATCAATCGTTTTATTTTCACCATCGATGGAAATTAATAGGTTACACCTATCATTGTCAGGTTTAAATTTAATACATAATTTTTCAGGAACAACTATCGAATTTAATAAATTGCGATATATTTTATTATTAAGGGGTGCTATAGGTGTTATTTGAAGAGTATGAATAGCATTATAAACAATACTACCTCCAAAACTTAAATTATAAGCCGTTGATCCAACAGAAGTGGCAACCATCAAACCATCGCCAACATACTTTTCAAGTTTATCTTCATTAATACTAACAGTTAAAATAACTGGATTTAAATCTTTTTCTCTAATCACTATCTCATTTAAAGAATAGAATTCTAAAATGTCTTTTTCTGTCTTTACAGTTGTCTCTTGAATACCAACTTCATCAATTTTATATTTATCATTTATCAAACAATTAATAAAAAAATCTAAATCAGTAATTTTTATTTCTTGTAGAAAACCTAACGTACCAGCATTTATTCCAACATATAGATAATTACTATTATAGTTTTCTCTCTTTACCATTCTTAAGAATGAACCATCACCACCAATTGCAATGACAATATCGGGAGCATCTTCAACAATCACAAACTTATTATCAATAAGTTTTTCTTTCAATTCTAATAAAACCCTATTTGACAAATCATTATTATTACAATATATTTTTACTTTATTTATTTTCCTCATACTTATTACCAAGCAGCCATCAATATATTATTTTCTTAGAAATATAATCTACTATTTCTTCTTCTTTAACTGTTATCTGCTCCATTGTATCTCTATCTCTAATAGTAACAGTTCCATTATTGATTGTATCATCATCAATTGTTATACAAAATGGTGTCCCGATAACATCTTGTCTTCTATATCTTTTTCCTATATTTCCTGTTTCATCATAATTAGTCATAAAATTGTTTGATAAATTATTATATAAATCATAAGCTTTATGGCCATGATTTTTCTTAATAAGTGGTAAAACCGATATTTTATAAGGGGCTAAATATGGATTTAATCTTAATACTTCTCTGCTTTCCCCATTAGAAAGTGTTTCTTCATCATAAGCTTCAAATAGTAATGCTAAAATGGTTCTATCTAAACCATATGTTGATTCAATAATAAATTTTTCGTTAGTTTCAGGATCTAAATATTCAAGACTTTTACCACTATATTCTTGATGTCTTTTTAAATCAAAGTCAGTTCGATTATGGGTACCATTTATTTCCCCCCAGCCAAAAGGAAACATATACTCAATATCACAAGCTGCTTTAGCATAATGAGCTAATTTTTCATGATCACGAAATCTTAAGTGTTCTCCTTTGATTCCCAAAGCAACATAAAACTTCTTTCCAAATTCTTTAAAGTAATCATAAATTTTATTATCCATGCCCTCTTTGCAAAAAGTTTGAAATTCCATTTGTTCAAATTCAATCGTTCTAAAAGTAAAGTTTCCTGGTGTAATTTCATTTCTGAATGCTTTACCTATTTGGCCAATACTAAATGGTAGTTTAGCTCTCATACTTCTCCCCACATTTAAATAATTAACATATTCACCTTGGGCATTTTCTGGTCTTAAATGAACAACATTTTTGCTATCTTCAGTTACCCCTCTATA
>CAZQOT010000032.1:0-11235 GCA_964595115.1 uncultured Muribaculaceae bacterium
CGCCCCTTTTCTATGTCTTTGTTTATATAGTTTTAAGCACAAACGAATTTATTCTCTCATTTAACTATATGTTTTCATTATCTTTTTATGATTTTTATTTATCACTTATGCATGCTTTTATAAAACCTAAAAATAACGGATGAGGATTTAAAGGTCTTGACTTTAATTCAGGATGAAACTGTGATCCAATGAAGAACTTGTGATTAGACAACTCTATCATTTCAACAAGTTTATTGTCTGGAGATGTTCCTACAATTCTCAATCCTTTTTCTTCTAATATTTTTCGATATTTATTATTAACTTCATATCGGTGTCTATGTCTTTCTGATATTTTATCCTTACCATAACATTCGTAAGCTTTTGAACCTTTTTTTAAAATACAAGGATAAGCCCCTAATCTCATTGAACCACCATAATTATGTTTTGCTAGCATTTCTATTTGTTCTTTCATTGTATGAATAATAAGCTCATTAGACTTACTATCCATTTCCTCAGTTGTGGCATTTTTTATACCTGCTACATTTCTGGCAAACTCAATGGTAGCAAGCTGCATACCATAGCATAAGCCTAGGAAAGGAATATTGTGTTCCCTAACATAATTAATTGCTTTCATTTTACCCTCAATACCTCTAGTTCCAAAACCTCCAGGGACAATAATGCCATCATAATTAGAAAGTTTTTTTAATTTCTCTGGGTTTTCTTCATATTCATCAGAAGATAACCAACTAATAATTGGTTTTTTGTCATATGCCCATGAAGCATGTTTTATTGCCTCAATAACAGAAATATAAGAATCTGCTAATACATAATCCCCTGTTTTAAAATATTTACCAACAATACCTATTTTGACTTCTTCTTTTAAATTCTTTATTTTATCAGATAATTCTCCCCATTTTATTAGACCATCATTTTCTTCTCTTGGCTCCAATCTTAAAATATCAATAAGTCTATCATCAAGACTTCCTTTCTTGAAATTTAAGGCAACATCGTATATTGATGTAACATCTGGTGCTGCAATAATTCTCTCCTTGGGAATATTACAAAAAATTGATAATTTTTCCTTGCGTTTTTCATCTATTATCTTTTCAGCTCGGCACAACAAAATATCAGGTTGAATTCCAGCTGAGTTTAAAGTGCGAACTGCTGCTTGGGTAGGTTTAGTTTTCATCTCTCCAACCATAACAGGAATAGGTAAATATGATACCATCATAAAAGCTACATTGCTTGGTTCTTTTAATTTCATCATTCTTGCCGCTTCTAAAAACAACAAATTTTGGTATTCTCCAATTGTCCCGCCAATTTCTATCATAACAATATCTGCTTTTGCTTGTTTCCCAGCCTCTTTTATCCTTCTAATAACTTCAAGGGGAATGTGAGGCACTACTTCTACACATTTGCCCTCATATTTCAAATTTCTTTCATCGTTGATTACTGAATAATACACTCTTCCAGTCGTCATATAATTGGTTGATAAAAAATCTTTATTTAAAAATCTTTCATAATTGCCGCCATCTTGATCAACTTCATCCCCATCCTCAGTAACAAAGACTTCTCCGTGCTCGGTTGGATTCATTGTTCCTGCATCTAAATTTATATAAGGATCTATCTTGACACAAGTAACATTGTACCCCCTAGATTCTAGCAGTTTAGCACACGATGCCGTTGCTATCCCTTTTCCTACAGAAGACATTACGCCCCCCACAACAAAAATATACTTTCTCATACTACACACTCCTCTAAAGAAAAGAAGAGTCCTCTTTCGAGAACTCTTGGCTCTATTTAATTATAACTCCTTAAAATTATTATGACAACAATTTATCCGTTTTTTGTGGGGCTTTTCTCTTCTTTCCCTCGTATTTCAACGTTTTGGAATGTGTAAACTAACATTTATTTTACATTAATTTGCATCAAACATATTCTTTTATGGTATTTATTATTACTTCTTTTTCACCCTGCATTATCTTATCAATAATGACACTTTCAATCTTATCTTCTATTATTTTTTCAACTTTACGAGCACCAAAATCTTTAAAATTTGATAGTTCTACAAGTTCTTCAACAACATGATTATCTATTTTAATTTCGATATTACTAAATCTTGCTTTTAATAATTTTAAATGCTTGTAAATTATTTTAATTATATCTTTCTTGCCCAGTCTATTAAAAACAATGCATTTATATACACGATTAATAAATTCTGGTGTAAAACTATTTTTTAATTTAGATAAAATCTTATCTTCACATTCATTGTTGAATCCAACAGTTGTTTTATTAAACCCTATATTAGTGGTCATTATTATTAATACATTATCAAATCTTATTACCTTGTCATTTGTGTCTTTAATAAAAGCTTCATCTAATATTTGAAAAAACAAATTAAGAACGGCTGGATGTGCTCGATCAATTTCATCTAAAATAATAACCGAATTTGGCTTATTTCTTATGCTTTCAAGCACCGTCTTATTTTCATCATAACCAATATACCCTGGAGGAGCCCCTATAATTTTACTAACCGTATGAGCTTCAGCATATTCACTCATATCAAGTCTTAAAACGTTATTTTCACCCACTAAAATTTTGGCATAAGTTTTTGCTAAAGCTGTTTTACCAACCCCTGTTGGACCACATAAGAGGTAAGAATAACATTTTCCTTTTTCTCTAAACCCTAATTTGATTCTTTTAGTAACATCTATCAGTGTTTTAACAGCTTCATCCTGACCAATAATTAATTCATTTATCTCTTTTTCCATCTTCTTAAATATTTTACTATCATCGCTCATTATTTCATAAATCGGTATTTTAGTCCGAAGATGAATGACTTCTGCGACATCTTCTTTTTTGACTTCTTTAATACTTATTTTATTAATACTTTCTAACTCTATATTATTTATTTCGCTGGTAAGCTGCTCTTCTAACCTTTTAAAGTTATATGCATTATCAAAATCCTGTTCCATAATTAATTGATTCTTTTCTTCCTTTACTTTATTTAATTCTTTTTGTAATTTTAATAATTTGTTATTATTCCCAAGTTCTTGAAGTGATACTCTAGCACAAACTTCATCTAAAACATCTATCGTTTTATCTGGCTGATTACGATCATATATATATTTGTTTGATAGTTTTATTATTAAATCGATTATTTCTTCTTCAATGCTTACATGATGATAACTTTCGTATACTTCCCTAAGCCTTATCATTATGTTTTTAACCATTTCATCATTAGGTTCTTCGATATAAACTTTTTGAAAACGTCTATCTAATGCGCTATCTGCTTCAATATATTTTTTATATTCAGATGTTGTTGTTGCTCCAACACATCTAATTTTATTGCGGGCTAAAGCGGGTTTAAATATATTAGAAGCATCAATTGCGCCTTCCGCTCCCCCAGCCCCAACTAACGTATGTATTTCATCAATAAATAATATAATATCATCTACTTCCTCAAGTTCAGTTAGAAGTTTCTTCATTCGTTCTTCAAATTCGCCACGATATTTTGTACCTGCTACCATTGTTGCCATATCAAGTGTTAATATACGTTTGTTTTTTAATGCTTCTGGGACTTTCCCTTCTACTATCATTTTACTTAACTCTTCAACAATAGCGGTTTTGCCAACCCCAGCATCACCTATTAAAAGAGGATTATTTTTAGTTCGACGACAAAGGATTTCCAAAATACGCCTAATTTCTTTTTCCCTTCCAACAACAGGATCAAGTTCATTGTTTTTTGCCTTTTGAGTTAGATCGATAGCTAATTCTTCAACCAACAAATTGCGTTTTTGCTTTTTACGATTAATAATTTTTTTAGAAAACAAATTATAAATTTTATCTATATCAACATTCATGCTAAGCAATATTCTGATGGCAACCCCTTCCCCTTCTTCCAAAAGGGATGAAAATAAATGCTCAGCTGTAACTTCTCCATCATTATTTTCACGACTATCAATAATAGCATTTTCTATAACTCTTTTTAATAAAGGGGTATATAAGAACCATTCACTTTTTTTAGAACCCATTCCTACTATCGCCACCAATTTTTCTCTAAAGGTTTTATACTCAATTGTAAATGTTTTAAGTTTTTTACTAATATCATTATCAAATTTAAGTATTGCTAATAATAAATGCTCACTTCCCACATATGGATGTTTTAAATCACTCATTTCTTTTTTAGCTAGGACAAGTACTTTTTGTGCTTCTTCGTTAAATTTGCCAAACATTCATATTTCTCCTTTCCTATACTATCCTATGCTTATAATGGCCAAAATAGCTAGTTTTTAACCAACAAAAAAAGAAGAAAATTCTCTTCTTCTGATTTATAATATTTTCTATACTCCTGATTCTACTATTAATACTGGACGGAATCCGACACGAACGTATCCCCCACCGCCAATGTAGCGGTCGAAATAGAAGGTGCCCGCATACGTAATATTTTGGTGACTACCACCCCGCAGGAACCATGGGTTGTCGGTCCTTGACATAGATGAATTGTCACTATACCATGACGTTGAACTTGTACCAGTGTTGCTGGTTTCCCAAATAGCATCTCCCTTTGATGAGATGGCTAAAGCATAGTTGCTAACATCAGTATCTGCTGCTCCTACAGCATATACGTTCTTATACTTAGCATTTGCACTTAATACATTTGATCCATTATTTAACCTAGTATGACCATTGTTGACATAGGCTGCTGTATATTCATTCCCGCCACCACTCATATCATATATACCATAGATATTACCTGTAGTCGATGAGGCTAATCCATTTGTGGCATGGGGTGCTCCGGTACATACATATTCTGTTTTAGTTAAACACGATCTGCCATCATAGCCATACAATGTACTTGATTCACTTCCTGAAGCATCAGGTGTATTACCTTGTGAAACCTCTGACCCTCCTCGACCAGTTATATAACTGTCACTTGGATTATTCCATATCTGGTCGTGCTTGCCATAGATTGACTTGGATAGGTAAGCAACTGCTCCCCATTCAGTATTCTTCATCATATGAGTATCTATTCCATTGCCTGTATTTCCCCAACCATACATTTCATCTGTCTCCATGGCCCTGGTTACGGTAAAGATGGTGTTTACTGACATGCCTCTCCAAGATGGAACATTTGGTATCGCTTTGACTTTTAGGCTAGTATTATCTCCACCACCATTGCCTGCAGTTGGAGTACTGCTACTTGCCTCAAACTTGGCTACCCATATGCCTGTCAATTCAGTGTCGCCAAAGGTGAAAGCTGGATGATTGGTATATTTATTGCCATTTGTTTCTGCATTAGATGCATTGGCTGATTCGTCTAAATCTATTGCTCCAATGGAGCCTGTTCCTGTTTTGTTCCAGTTATCATCTATTCCCTTGGTGAATTGAATATCTATTATCCCTGCTGTACTCTTGTGCCATCCACTGCTTGGGTTTCCTTCTAGAGTTCTTATTCGATACACATATCTTGGTATCCATACCCACATTGCTAATACATCATTTTCTATATTAACAGGTGTACCGGGTGTTAGATATGTTTCTCTCGATGCAGTAGTTACCTGAATGACATTGGCCCATCTTCTTGTTTCTGGCGTCATTCCATATTCATACCATTCAGGGTCATCTTCTGTTGTTGTTATCCAATATTTTTCTTCGCCATTTTCATGCCATTTTACTGGAATCATTCCTTCTGCTAAGACTGGAGTATTGGCTCCTCTGACAAAGCTAACTACTGTATCATCGAGTCTAGTATTTGCCTTTGTTCCTGATATAGTAAGGTTCTTCCACTTGTTCTTACCTGCAATCGTTACATATATTTTATCGTTCATTTTTTTAACTGTTAATCTTTCATAGTTACTGTCATCTATGTTTAAAAGTGCTTTCACATTTGTTTCATTTACGTCTGTCGGGTTGAAAGTATCATCTTCAAGCATCTTATATTCTACTGTCTTTAATACCATTTTAGTATTACTTTCAGCCGCTCCTCTTCTTGATGATTCTATTACATTTGATATGCCTGGAATAGCTATAACTAAAATAATTGCCAATATCACTATTACTGCTAACAATTCAACTAATGTAAAACCTTTTTTCATCGAAACACCACTCTTTATTATATATAAAGTATAGCATTTCTTTAACATGAGGTCAACAAAAGACTATTTTGTGAAACAAAATAAAAAAAGATGAATTTCTTCATCATTTTTATTTATAATGCTATTGCGACAAATAAGGTAATCAAACCTATAGCCAGTAATATCAGCATGAGCTTCCAAATGTTCTTTAACCATTTTGTGTAACCAACTTCTAGATAAGATAAACCTACTAAAAGCAAAACACTGGTAGGAGCAATTATCATAGCAACACCATACATAACTTGTTGAATAAATACTAGTAAAGGTAAATTAGCAGATTCACCTAACACTGTATTTAAAACTCCTGTAACATAACTTGTAATGTAATTTTCGTTAACTATAACAGCTCCAATAAATGATAATAGCGAATATGCAAACACATTTATACCTTTTGTAAGTCCTGCAAGAGCCTTAATTATGGTATTAATTACACCAGATTGTGAACCAATAACAAAGATGAAATTAACAATCAACACTAATATAATCATAGGTAAGAATTTTGTAAGTCCACTGACTGCACTTTTGAAAAATTCTTCCCATTTAATTTTATACGCAAAGACAAGAGCAATTGCAAATAATCCTAATAAAGCAGCTGCATCAATAACACTCCATGTTCCAAATGCTGATGCGCTAACTCCAAAAATGCTTTTAAAAATTGCAAAACTACCTATTTTAATGTTCATCATTGAATTATGAAAATCAATAAATCCATTGAATTTTAGCATATTGCTCCATGGAGTCAATCCTAAAACATATAAAATAAAGACTAAAACAAAAACTGTTACGATAGGCCATGTTTTTTGTTTCTTTCCTTCTTTTTTTTCAAGGAATAGCATTTCTTCATTTATTTCTTCTTTTTCTTTTCCCTTAGCAATTTTAGCTGTTAAATATAAGTATAACCCAATAGTAATAAGAGTAATAACTATTAAAGCAAGCTTATACCACCCATATGCTATCCCACCTTTTACGTAATTTGATATAGTTGCATATAAAGTCGAAGAATAGAAGCTACCCATGAATCCAACTAAAATTGGTACAATAGTTGCCATCAAAGCTACTATTTTGTTGAAACCTAAGGTTAAAATAACTCCCATAGCAAGTGGTACAAAAACCAATAATGGGAAATTGATACCAGTTAAACCTGATACTAAAATAAAGAAACTAGAAGAGATTAACAAGAATATTTTTTCGCGCTTTTTAAATTTTAATGCCATCTTATCAACTAAAGTTCTAAGGGCTCCTGTTTTACCAATAACCCCATAGAAAATAGCTAAGAAAGCTAAGAATATTGCGTTTTGACCGAACCACGATGGTATCATAGAAAGATAATAGAAAATATCCCAAATACCAGTTGGATTAATACTGCCTAACACTAAAGCCCCATCGTTATTATAACTTGTTGATGGAACTACCCATGTTATCAAAAGCATGATACCAAAAGCAATTATTAACGATAACCATAAATTTTTATTTTTCATTTAACATCACTCCTTATTTTTTCTTTCATGTGAGGGAATAAAATTACCTCTCTAATACTTTGCGCGCCTGTAATCATCATGATCAATCTATCTATTCCAATACCCAATCCACCAGTAGGTGGCATCCCATATTCTAAGGCTTCAACAAAATCCTCATCCATTTCATTAGCCTCTTCATTACCAAGATGACGTTCTTCTAATTGTTTTTCAAATCTTTGGCGTTGATCAATTGGGTCGTTAAGTTCTGAGAATGCATTCCCATATTCATCTCCACAAATAAATATTTCAAAACGTTCAGTGAAACGTTCATCTTTGCTTTTTTTCGCTAAAGGACTTACTTCAATTGGATGACCATATACAAAAGTTGGTCCCACAATTGTGTCCTCCACATATTTTTCATAGAAAGCATTAATAATATGTCCTACTCCAAAATGTGGTTCTACTTCAACGCTGTGTTCAATTGCCATTTTTTTAGCCTCATTTAGGTTTAATGGTTGCCAAAAATCAACACCACAGACTTTCTTAATTGCATCAACCATATGAATCCTTTCAAATGGTTTACTGAAATCTAACATATTATTTTTCCATTCAATTTCGTAAGTTCCTAATACATTATAGATTGTATGTTTAAATATTTCTTCGCTTAGTTGCATCATCCCTTCCATATCACTATAAGCTTTATATATTTCAATAGTAGTGAATTCAGGATTATGGTTACGATCCATGCCTTCATTTCTAAACAAACGTCCTATTTCATAAACCGCATCCATGCCACCAACTATAAGCCTTTTTAATGGCAATTCTGTAGCGATACGTAAATACATATCCATATCAAGAGTATTATGACGGGTTACGAATGGTCTGGCCGAAGCTCCACCAAGAATAGTACCTAATATTGGGGTTTCAACCTCAACATACCCTAAATTATCTAAATAATTTTGAATCGTTCTAATGATTTTAGGCCGTAAGTAGGCTATTTCCCTTGATTCATCATTAACAATTAAATCTAAATATCTTCTTCTAAAGCGTTCTTCAACATCAACTAAACCGTGATATTTTTCGGGTAATGGTCTTAAAGCTTTAGTCAAATGGGTATATTCAAAAGCTTTGACACTAAGTTCTCCCATATGAGTTCTAAAAACCTTGCCTTTAATACCAACAATATCGCCAATATCTGCTTTTTCAAATAATTCATATTTTTCTTCTTTAACATTATCAACTTTCACATAAATTTGAATTTGTCCAAATTTATCTTGAATGTTCATAAATCCTGCTTTGCCTTTTCCTCTCTTGGTCATAATACGCCCTGCTATCGATACCTCAATATCTTTTGCTTCTAACTCTTCATTACTGTATGTATCATATAATTCTTTTATTTCTTTAGAGTTAGACGTAACAGTATAATTTACACCAAACGGGTCAATACCTTTTTCTTTAAGTTCTTTCATCTTGTTTCTTCTTACTATCTCTTGTTCTGTAAGTTCCCTCATGTTATCACCTATATATCATTTTATAACATATTCCTATCAATGTAAAGAAAAAAGCAACTTTCATTGCTCATATATCTAATATTTTTTTCTTTTTAGCTTCATACTCTTTTTCTGTAATTACACCTTGATCTTTAAGTCCTTTTAATCTTTTAAGTTCATCAATATAGCCTTCTTTACTACCAATTACAATATTTTTCCCTATTGTAACATATCCAATTAATCCCAACACGCCTCCTATAACAGTGAAAAAAAGAAAAAATATTGACCACCCAAGAATAGAGTTTTTCTTTCCCTCCAATTCCTCATCTGATAACTTACTATACCCCATCATTGCAGAGCCACCTGCTATTAAAAACACTCCTACGATTGCTCCGATAATGGTTACACAGTAAAAAATACCAATAATCATTGCAATAATGCCAGCAATTTTAAGAAAATTTTTTTCCATATTTGTACCTCCTATATGTTTAAAAGTTTTTTCTTTTTAGCTTTAAATTCTTTTTCCGTAATTATTCCTTTTTCCTTAATCTTTTCTAATTCATATATTTCATCAACATAATCTTGTGTTTTTGTATTTGAAAAATCATAAAAAAGCCCAATATATAATAGTAATGTTAGAATTGAACAAGCCGTACAAGAAAATATAAAAATAGCGCTCCATATCAATATTGCATTTTTTTTCTCTTTTAATTTTTCCATGGATAAATCTTTATAATCATTAAATGCAAAACCTGCACAAGCTGATACAAATGCCCCAATACCCATTAAAAGTAATACTATATAATAATGTATATTATTTACAAAATAATCATATGATACGAGAAAATGAAAACTCACAAACACTATGAAGTACATTATAGCAAAGACAAAAGAAATAATGCTAACAATTTTAGATAACACTTTATTCATTTAAAATCAACTCCTTTAAATACTCATTCAACAATTTTTTAAGTTCTTCAATATTATCAATCTTATATATTTTCTCTTTTATTTCTTTTCCTTTAGGCATGCCCTTTAAATACCATGCTATGTGACTTCGCATTTCTAAAACTGTTTGCCTAACAGATTTTATTTCAGTTAAATAATCTAAGTGTTTCATCATCATTTTAACTTTATCACTAAAACTAGGCTTTGCAATTACAGAACCTTTTTCCAAATAATTAACTGTCTCTTTTATTAACCAAGGATTACCTAACACTCCCCTTCCAATCATTATAGCATCACAACCAGTTTCATCTAACATTCGTTTTGCATCGACAGCATTTTTTATATCCCCATTCCCAATAACGGGGATTGAAACAACTTCCTTTACTTTTTTTATAATATTCCAATCAGCAGTACCGGTATATCCTTGTGCTCTAGTCCGTGGATGAACTGTAATTGCACTAGCACCAGCACTCTCACATGTCTTTGCAATTTGGGGTGCGTTAATACTGTTGGCGTCCCAGCCACTACGAATCTTAACTGTTACTGGGCAAGGTACAGCTTTAACTACAGATGACACGATATCATACACCTTATTTGGATCCTTCAATAAAGATGCTCCTGCTTGAGTTCTAAGAGCTACTTTAGGAACTGGACAACCCATATTTATATCAATTATGTCTGGTCTCATTGATTCATAAATTATCTTGGCAGCTTCTACAAATGACTCCCTGTCACTTCCAAATATTTGCTGAGCAATAGGTCTTTCCGCATCAGTTACACAAAGCATTTTTTTTGTTTTTTCATTATTGTAAACAATTGCTTTATCACTAACCATTTCAGCAAAAACAAGGCCACAGCCCATTTCTTTAGCAATACATCTAAAAGCGCTATTGGATATGCCTGCCATAGGGGCTAAACAAACTTGATTTTCAATAACCAAATCTCTAATTTTAAATTGCATTGCATCACCATACTCTTAAATAAATGATAACATAACAAACATATACAGTCAATTAAGATTATATATTATAATACTAGCTTAACAATGTTTAAATTAAGGCACAATAGTGATTATTACTCTACCATGATCATTATTGGAGCATGCTGTATTGGATTGGTTTGAACCTGTATTATACGAGCCGCCACCACCAGTTCTTGAAGAGCCAGCACCACAGCCACCGCTATAGCCTCCGCCTCCGCCAGCGCAACCATTATTAGTATGTC
>CAZQOT010000033.1:0-3711 GCA_964595115.1 uncultured Muribaculaceae bacterium
TAGCGGTTAAAAAAGCAATAAATTTATCAAAAAAGCATACAAACGAAATAGTTCTGAGATATAAATCTTGCCAAATTTTTATTTTGGTGGTATCCTTAAAATAGGAGGAAGAGTAAATGGGAGAATTTTTAGATGAAGTTGTGATATTCTTAGAAGAATACTATGTTTACGTAATAGGTGTTGGCCTTATTATTATTCTTATGTTGATAGGTCTTATTGCTAGTAGAAGAAAGGCTAGAAAAGCCACTAATGCAGAAGATAAGATGGCTAATATTAATGATGTAAGCACTGGAAGTATAAATGATGTGGCTAATACTTTGCAGAATAATAATATGCAACCAGTAGATACAGTAATGGCACCAGTAAATAATGCTCCAATGGCAGATACAGGTCAACCTGTGGCAAATGATGTTATGAATGAAGTTCCAATTTCACCAGTAGCACCAGAAATGGGACCAATTCCTACACCTGAAAATGTAGTGGTTGAACCTATTTCACCATTTGAAGCCCAACCAATAATTAATGAACCGACTACAATTAGCGAAGATCTTAGTGCACCATTTGGTGACATTCAGCCTGTTGTGCCAGAAACGCCATTTGATAACATCCAGTCTGTTGTGCCAGAAACCCCAGTTGATGATGACCAATTTGAAAAAACAGAAATTATTGATTTTTCAATTGCAGAACCTGAGAAACCGGCAGACATTAACAATAATATTTCACCTTTTGCACCTGGACAACCGCAATATAATGAACCGGCTGATATCTTAAATGGTGAATCAAGTAATAACGAAACACCTAAATTTTAATATTTCAAATAAAAGTTTTCAATCGTGAAAACTTTTTTTGTATATTAAATTGTTTTATATTTTAATACTAAATATGATGATTTTGTGATATAATTTTATATGTATTACATTTAGTAGGAGGCTGTTATGACCTTAGATAATATTATTTCAACTGTAATGAAAATTATAGACGTTTCTTTAGTTTGGTTTGTCTTATATTTTGTTTTTAAAAATATTCGTAATAACGTTAAAATGAGTTTGCTATTTAAAGGTATTGTTTCAATTTTGATTGTTAAATTGGTTAGTGATTGGTTAGGATTAGTTACAATTGGTCTTTTACTTGAATATGTCATTATGTGGGGACCTCTTGCTTTAATTATTATTTTTCAACCAGAAATTAGAAGTGTTTTAGAGCAAATAGGGAAAACCCAATTGCTTGGCCGTCATAAAGTGCTAAGTGTTGGAGAACGAGAAAGATTAGTTCGCGAAATAACCGTTGCTGTGGAGTATTTGAAAAAAAGCAGAATTGGAGCTTTAATTGTTATTGAACGAGATGTAAGTTTAAGGGATTATATTGAACAATCTAAAAAAATATATGCAGACATTACAAGTGAATTATTAATTTCTATTTTCTTTCCCAATAATCCACTTCATGATGGAGGTGTTATTATTCAAGGGGATAAAATCAGTTGTGCTGGATCAGTCTTTCCGACAAGCGTAGATATGAAGGTTGTTAAGCGCCTTGGAACAAGGCACCGTGCAGCATTAGGAATAAGTGAGGAAACTGATTGTATTTCAATTATCGTTTCTGAAGAAACAGGACGAATTTCTATAGCAACTAATGGGGAATTGAATTATAATTTAACAATTGATGATTTCAGTGAGATATTACTTGATGAATTAAGGCCTAGAAATGCTAATATTGAAGAAGATGAAGTAGAGGGGGCCCAAAATGAAGATAACGAATAGTATTAAATATATCTTTGTTAAATTAGGTCGTTTTATTGATAAACATATTGTTTTACCTATAACTAAATTAGTCATAAAGATAAAAAGTATAATATCTAAAGACGGTCGAGCGTTTGAAAAAATTCTTAATAAAAAAAGTAGTTTATTAATTATTACGTTAATTTTTGCTGTTATCATTTTTATTGCTGTCGATTCAAAGGCAATATCTTTAGCTGAAAATTCAGCTACTGTACTATCTAATCAACCAGTTATCGTACATTATAATGACGAGGCATATGTCCTTGAAGGAGTGCCGGATAAAGTAGATATTACATTAATTGGGCGTAATTCTGATTTATATTTAGCAAAACAAATACCAACTCATGAAGTTACACTTGATTTGTCAGGTTTGAAACCTGGAGTACATAAGGTTCCTTTAAAATATAAAAGATCTTTGGATACTCTCAATTATAAGTTAGATCCTTCAGTTGTAACAGTAACTATCTATCCTAAGATATCAAAAGCTAGAGCAGTTGATGTAGATTTATTAAATACAAATAATTTGGATGCTAAGTTAGTTATTGAAAAAACAGAAATTGACCGCGCTGAAGTAATTGTCAAAGGCTCTGAAGAAACACTTGCTAAGGTAGCAAATATTAAAGCTCTAATTGATATTAATAACATCTCTGAAATAGCAGTTGGTAGTATTGAAGTTAAAGATATACCATTAATAGCTTATGACCAAAGAGGTAATGTTATAGACGCTGAAATTGTTCCAGCAAAACTCAACGCAACCATAACAATAACATCGCCACATAAGAAAATTCCGCTTCGTTTTATACCAGAAGGGACATTGAGTTTTGGCAAAGCAATAAGTTCTATTAATACAAATATTAATGAAGTTATAATATATGGTCCAACTGAAACTTTGACCGATATTTCATACATTGAATTACCTATTGACGTCGAAGGATTAAAAGCAGATAAAGAGTATACTTTAACAATAAAGAAACCAGTTGGTGTTAGATATATAAGTGATGCTGTTTTAACAGTAAAAATAACCGTTGATGAAGAAACGACAAAAGAATTTGAAAATATCAATGTAGAGTATGAAAATCTAGGAGCTAATTATTCAGTTAATGCTAAGACAGCGGCAGATAGTAGTATTACAGTAATTGTTAGAGGCGTAAGTTCTGTGCTTGACAATATTGATCCAAATACTATCAGAGCATACGTCGATTTAAAGGGCTATGGTGTTGGAGAGCACTCAGTCGATGTTCTTATTAATCGAAATGACTTACGCGTGACTTATGTTCCTAAGGTTAAGAAAGTAACTTTGGTTATTAAACAAAAGAAATAGAGTTTTTCTCTATTTTCTTTGTCAAATATTAATAAAATACATATAATTGATTGACAATAATAATAATTTCTAGTAAAATTCAAACTGGTACATTTTATTAAACCCACATAAGTGGATACCGGGTCTACTTATTTGAATGGAAGGAGATAAATAATGAAGACGTTTATGCAAAAGAAAGAAGACGTTGTTCGTAAATGGCATGTAATCGATGCCGATGGACTACCTTTAGGACGTTTAGCATCAAAAGTAGCACACGTTTTGAGGGGAAAACATAAAACAATATATACACCGCATGTTGATTGTGGTGATTATGTAATAGTTATTAATGCTTCAAAAGTTAATTTAACTGGTAATAAATTAGATAAAAAGATATATTATAATCATAGTATGTATCCAGGTGGTTTAAGAGAAAGAACAGCAAGAGTCATGAGGGATAAATATGCTACTGAAATGATTGAAAGAGCAGTTAAAGGGATGCTACCAAATGGAAGATTAGGAAGACAAATGTACAAAAAATTATTTGTATATGAAGATGCTAATCATCCACACATGGCTCAACAACCTGCGACATTAAATTTAGAGTAAGGAGATAATTATGGCAGATAAAAAAGTTTA